>JAZDPD010000045.1:0-7402 GCA_043798045.1 Candidatus Omnitrophota bacterium
TAGTCGATCCTGAAAAAGCGTTTTTATAATCCCATGAGTAAAGGATCAAGAAAAGCAACGCCTCTTTCTAGACACAAAATCCATTCTTGGATCAAGACACAAAAAGCCCTCCAAAGCTTTTTGAAGTTAAATCCGCACGCTGAGAGCACCACATTCATCTGATCGCCAAGTTCCCCGGCAAGCCGGTTACGTTCCAGGCGATGATCACTTTTTTCATGGCCGATGATTGGTTCAATTGCATTTCTGCGTCGCCACCACTTCTTGATTGTCGTCGTGCCTTTGCGTTTATCCCGTGGCACCACAAGAATATCTTTGCCATTTATGCCATGCCCACGATAACCCAGATCACAGGCCACCTGCGTGATCGACACGCCCGTTAACCGCTCGGCTTGTGACAACTCATCCTTTAGCGTATGCCCGTCGTATGGATTACCTTTAAACCCAAGAGCGCCCAAGATCCAGTTTTTCTTCGCACTCGTTACAAAACCAGCTTTATTCCCGAACTCATAACGCTGGTGCGCCTTGCCCTTGGCAATACACTCAACCTGTGGCTCATGAACCGAATAAATTTTATCCTTACTGTTTTTCTCCTGCATCAAGATTCGGCGCGCCAATTCAAGCTGCTGTCTTAAAGATTCATTCTCCGTCGAAATATTACGCTCAATATCACGCGCAACACGTCCTAAAAAAGTTTTAAGCCGCCGCGTTTCTCGACGCATCCGCTTAAATTGCTTCGCATGTCCATAGCTTTGCTGACGACGCAATGCTTGCTTGCCAACAAATTCATAACTCTGACGCAACTTAATCCCAAGCTCCTGCGCCAAACGCACCAATACCTCACGCATCCGGTCATACAATCTTGCATCCGTCGGAAAACGTATCGCCTTTGTTTGCACCGTCGTATCAACGTTGACCTTGGCGCAATCGCCAGTCTTCAGATAACCGCACCGCATCGCCGCCATAATCGTCTCTTTTAACAATTCCTCTGCGCCATCCTCGCCAACACGCTTGCGCCAACGCGTCATACTCGACGGATCAATCGGTAACACATGTTCAAAATATTGCCGCCCACTCAAATATTGCCAGTATGGATTCTCAACCCAATTCGCCACTACATCCTCGTCGCTCATATCGTAGGTGTACTTCAAATAATGCAAGCTCACCATTAATCGCGTCTCAATCGCCGGCCGACCATCCTCGGCATAACTTACACCAAATTTCTCATCAAATGACGCCCAATTGATCTGCCGGCTTACCTTCACCAACGGGTGACGCTGATCGATCAAATTTCTTAACTCAATCCTAACCCAGTCCATTTGTGTCGTGTGGCGTCTTTTCTTGGGCTTCATTTTTGCAAGGTTTCCTTTCGTTTTGAATGAATACCCTGCAATTATATCACGCTATAAATATTTGTAAATCATTATATATCAACAGCTTACGTTATTTTTCAGTGCCGACTAGGTATGTGTATTGCATTTCTGGGGTATTCGACTTTTGGTGCGTACTTCTCACTTAATGTTCATGATTTGATTGTTCTTTCAGGGTTTCGCGGGAGAGGCGTTGGGCGAAAATTGATGGAACATATGGAGGATTGGGGAAGGGAGTTGGGCTGCGGCAAAGTGACGCTCGAAGTCCGTTATGATAATGAGAAGGCGCGTCAGTTGTATAAGTCCATGGGGTATGGGGAGTGTCAGCCGCCCATGTCATTTTGGGTTAAATTTCTGGAGGAAGTGTGATGAAACGTCGATTGATTATTTGTGATACAACTTTAAGGGAAGGGGAGCAGTCTCCCGGATGTACCATGCTGCCGCATGAGAAGGTGGGGATTGCTCAAATGCTGGAGAAGCTTAATGTGGATGTTATTGAGGCTGGATTTGCGGCTTCATCTCCGGGTGACTTCCTGGCGATTCAAACCATTGCGGCGTGTGTCAGGAAGCCTGTTATTTCATCATTTTGTCGTGCGTGTGAAGAAGATATTGATGCCGCCGCCGCCGCTTTGAAGAATGCGCGTCAGGGACGGATTCATGTGACATTTGGAACATCGGAAACGCATTTAAGATATAAATTCAATATGAACCAGTCGCAGGCATTGGATCGGGTTGTTTTGGCGGTCAAATATGCGGCCAAACATTGTTCCGACATTCAGTTTACAGCTGAAGATGCGGGGCGCACGGACAGAAATTTCCTGATTAAGGCAGTCAGGGCTGCCGTCAAGGCTGGCGCCACAACGGTCAATTTGGCTGATACGGTCGGGTTTCTTATGCCTGATGAGTTTGGGGGTCTGGTCAAATTTGTCAGAGAGAAGGTGGTTGAGTTTGACCATGTGCGTTTAAGTGTGCATGTACATAATGATTTGGGTTTGGCCCTGGCCTCAACCCTGGCGGCAGCAGAAGCTGGCGCAGATCAACTGGAGTGCACCATTAACGGGATCGGGGATAGGGCTGGTATTTGTGCCCTGGAAGAAATGGCTTGTGTTTTAAAGGTCCGTCAGGATTATTACTCTTCAGTTCGTGCTGATATACATGAGGAATTCCTTGTTCCGGCGAGCAGAATGGTGGCTCAATGCACGGGGACGCGTATTCCCGGGTATAAATCTGTTGTCGGTTCCAGGGCAAGGAAATCCGGATTATTCCTGAATTCTGAGACGACAAAAAGCGCTAGGGAACGGTCAACAGATTGTTACCCCCCTGAAGTAATTTTGTTTTCCAGTTGAGCAGTTTATCCAGATCAATTGCGGGGATCATTAGCAATCGTTTATCAAGATCGGGTTTCTTTTCCTGGGCCAGTTGCCAGGGCGTTTTATGTTCTTTGTAAGAATTTGGACGGTGAAGGTTAAAGAATATTTGATACGTTGTGGCTTTATTAATAAAATCCTGACGGTTTTCGAATTGTTCTATTTCATAAAACTCAAGTTCCATGAGATTGTGAATAGTTTCAACATCTGCTTGCATGCGATGGGCGCCGGGGAATATAGTTTGATGACGTTGTCCGACTGACTCGACGGCCAGTGTGTAGTCGGATGGTTCTTTGGCTTGCCAGGAGCCAATGTATTCACTGCCGTTATCCGTCTGACGTATGGATGATTCAGGGATCACATTGAATTTCTTCAGGAAGTGATTGATGTATATGGCGAATAGATGTGCGTGAGTTAAGGATTTGTTATTGGCGAAGCCTGTGAACAGAATGCCGCAAGACACTTCGCGATAAGTGTATTGCACTTTGGGCAAGTCGAGCCTTCTGGCCTGTATCCAGAACTCGGGAATATCCATTAAGTCTTTAGTATCTTCCATGGAATGTTCAAAAAGTTGGAAGAGTTTTTTGATTTCACGCAGGTTGTTCTTTGTAATGTGCTTCTTTGGCCTTTTGCGTGACGGGATTCCGGCATCACGCCAGATTTTGCGCATGGTTTTCGGGGCTTGAGGCAGGCTTTCCAAAATGCGAACCTGTTCAGCGCCAAGGCGCTTATATTTACCTTTTAATGCAATGATTTGTTCTTTGATTAAGCTAGGTGTTGCCCGGGGAGATCGACGTGGTTTATGTGATTTGTCATTAAGTCCCGAATACCCTTCGGTCTTGAACCGATAAAGCCATTTTCGGACTACCGGTGGACTGGTGTGGAACAGGCGCGCTGTAGGCTTGATGCCAGCGCTCAGCGCTCTTTGAACCATCTGATAACGCCATTGTTTTTTGTCTTTGCTCTGTTTCATAATCTGGTAATATCGGTATGGGCACATGATAGTTTCTGGTCTCCTTGTTATCCGCCAAGATCCAAGAGAGCCTTATTATGTGCCCGTTTTATTTAATCAGTATTGTTCTTTAAAGTATTTCAGTAACATGGCTATATTCTCGATACCATTCATTGACGCGCCTCCATCGGCGAATGGTGCTGTCTGCAAGGTTGGTCGCGTTGCTTGGTTCATAGCTATGATGATAATGTTGTTTTATAATGAGCTCCGGTTTATTGATTGTTGAACTGATGTTAGATTTAGGTTTTCGAACGTCTTGTTTTCTAAAGAACTGCTTAAACAGATTAAAATCGACTTTAATCTGTTCATGGGTGTTAGGTGCAACACATATAATTTTTGCAGCCTCCTCAGGGATAGGGGGGTAAGGATCAATGGTATCATTCCCAGACGACAAAAAGCGCTTTTGTTGACAAACATAAAACAGGTGGTATACTTCATTTAGATTTGGTTCATAAATAGATTGCAGTTTTCCGGGCAATGTTGTTCCGGAAAAGTTTTAAGGACGTTGAGGCCCTTTATCTGTCAGAAGATAAAGGGCTTTTTTATTGCAGGTTGACCACAGGACAGGTGAGTGATGTCATTTGAAGAATTGACCGATAAAATATCATCCAAATTAAAAGGGATTGCCTACCAGATCCATCGGACTGTTCCGGCATTCTCCGCTGAGGACCTTTATCAGGAGGCTGTTTTAAATCTTTGGGTTGATTATCAGGATGGTAAATTATCAAACAAGACGGACAGTTATGTTTTGCAGGGCTGCTACTTTTATTTAAAGAATCATGTGCGTGCATCTAAAGAAAAGACAGTATTAATGAGTGTGAATATGCCGATTAATGATGATGGTTTGGAATTACAAAGTGTTCTGGAATCGGCGGAAGATGATGCATCTGATCAAAAGCCTGATATTGATTCATTGATGGAAGATGTTTTTGTGAATCAGTTGGACCGTAAAGAAAAAGAGGTGGCTTTCTTTTATCTTCAGGGATGGACGACAAGGGAGATAGGGCGGCGGCTTGGACTTTCTCATGTCAGTGTTGTGAATATGGAGAGCAAGATTCGGGAAAAATGCAGAAAGCTGATAAATTGTATTTAACCCGCTTACCAAAGCGTGATTTTTGACTTGTATATGTGGATTGTGCGCAATGAAGCGCTGATGAGTTGTGGCTTCTTGATCTGGTGCAGGAAGTTGGTTTAAAAGACAATGACGTCTTTTTATTCGATGCCGAATAAAAAGACGTTTTTTTATAAGCTTGTGTTGTTGTCATAACAGTGTGTTGATCATTTGGAGATTAAACGATGAAGAAAATAGAGGCTGTCATTCGTCCTGCGAAAGTGGATGCTGTCTGTAAGTCGTTGCATAAAGTCGGGCATCCAGGGCTTATGATCACTGATATTGCTGGTCATGGTGCACAAAAGGGCATGACGAAAGTGTTGCGCGGCAAAACCTATAACATTGAATTTATCACCAAGACGAAGATTGACATTGTGGTAAAGGATGAGGATGTGAAAAAGATAGTTCAAGCGATTCGTGAGGCTGCATTTACTGGAGAGGTGGGTGACGGGAAAATATTTATTTCTTCCATGGATGATGTCGTGAGGATCCGCACAGCAGAAGTGGGGGACAGTGCTGTTTGACGCAAATAATGAAAAGGAGGGTGGTATAACAACATCAGTTTTGATGAGGAAAAGGGTTAAGCGAAATTCTTATTAAGGAGGAGATATGTTAAAAAAGTTATTGAGTAATCGTGTGCTGAAGGCATGCCTGTGTGTTTTGCCTGTTTTTTGGATAGGCACCACACTGGTGTTTGCCGATGATCCAACGGCGGCTTCCAACAAAATTGCGATTGATACGATCTGGACGCTTGTGGCAGCTTTTCTTGTTTTCTTCATGCAGGCCGGGTTTGCCATGGTGGAAACAGGCTTTACCCGTGCGAAGAATGCCGGTAATATCATGATGAAGAACATGATGGACTTTTGTTTTGGTTCATTGGCATTCTTTTTTGTCGGTTATGGCATCATGTTCGGTGCGGACAAGTTAGGTCTCTTCGGGACGGATAAGTTCATGGGGTCTTTTGCTGATCCGTCAACCGGGGATGGCATGTGGCAGTTTGCTTACTGGATGTTCCAGGTTGTCTTTGCAGCAACCGCGGCCACCATTGTTTCAGGGGCTATGGCCGAAAGAACAAAGTTTACGGCATATTTGGTGTACACGGTTGTTGTTAGCGCGGTCATTTATCCTATTGTCGGTCATTGGATATGGGGAGGCGGTTGGTTATCAGCTAAGGGAATGATTGATTTTGCGGGTTCCACGGTTGTGCATTCGGTCGGCGGTTGGGCCGCGTTAGCCGGAGCCATTATCATTGGTCCACGTCTTGGGAAATACAATAAAGATGGTTCCGCGAATGTGATCGGTGGGCATAATATACCATTGGCCACGCTGGGTGTGTTTATCCTGTGGTTTGGCTGGTTTGGTTTTAATCCCGGATCAACGACATCAGGGACAAATCTGAGTATTGCTGTTATCGCTGTGACAACGAATCTCGCGGCAGCAGCCGGGGCCATTGCAGCCATGGTTACGATCTGGATGCAGTTTGGCAAGCCTGATACCAGCATGACTTTAAACGGTGCTTTGGCGGGTTTGGTGGCCATTACAGCGGGTTGCGCGAATGTATCTCCTGTCAGTGCCATTGTTATTGGCGGATTAGCCGGAGTTCTGGTGGTGTTGAGCGTGCAGTTTTTTGATAAAGTCCTGCGCATCGATGACCCCGTTGGTGCTATTTCTGTCCACGGTGTTTGTGGTGCTTTCGGGACATTAGCTGTTGGTTTGTTCGCGCAGAAAGCCTATGGCGGTGTTGACGGGCTTTTGTTCGGCGGCGGCACGGCAGCTTTGACAACACAGTTCATCGGTGTTATTTCGGTGTTTGCCTGGGTGTTTATCAGCGCGTTGATTCTTTTTGGAGTTATCAAGGCCACGATGGGGCTGCGTGTTACGGCAGAAGAAGAGTTGAAAGGACTGGATGTTACGGAGCATGGCATGGAGTCGTATTCCGGGTTTCAGATTTTTTCAACGGAGAACTAAACTATCTAATCTTGAACCTGTCCATCCGCAGGGCTGGAGAGGTTTTTGAAGGAGGAAATTATGAAAATGATAACAGCGATGATACAGCCCCATAAGTTGCCGGATGTCAAAAGGGCTCTTTTTGCGGCTAATGTGGGGAAGATGACGGTCACCAACGCCCTGGGGTGTGGTCAACAGAAAGGTTATACGGAAACTTACCGCGGTGTTATGCAGGAAGTGAATTTGCTGAAAAAAATCCGTATTGAGGTTGCCGTGAATGAGGATCATGTGAAGCCTGCTGTAAGTGCCATCATCAGTGCGGCCCGTACAGGCAAAATTGGCGACGGGAAGATATTCATCACGGATCTGGGTGAATGCATCCGTATCAGGACAGGTGAAACGGGGCAGGCAGCGATTGGATGACCCCTGGTTTGATGGTTATTAATCATTATGCGCAAGAGGGAACGGTCAATAGATCCTTACCCCTTTGATTGATTAACGTATGTTTCATTCGAAGCAATTTATCGAGATCGACTGGCGGAACAAGGAGCAGTCGTTGATTTAGATCGGGTTTTTTTTCAAGGGCCAGTTGCAACGG
>JAZDPD010000047.1:0-14388 GCA_043798045.1 Candidatus Omnitrophota bacterium
CCCTTCACCTATAACAACAAAATCGACATTCAAATCTTCCAGCACAAGTTCTGGCATGGCCGTCGGATGAGCTCCACCCGCCACCGTTACTATAGAGGCATCCACCTTTTTGGCCAAGGCATAAACTTCATGCGCATTGGAACGCTGGGTCGTAAAAAGATTATTAACCCCAACCAAATCAGGGCGAAATTCCCGGATAACCCGTTCGATCTGCCCAAATGAAGTCCCTATCCGGAACCTATGCGCATCAACCTGGACGCGCTCATGCCATCCCTCAATCAGGCAATCCAGGATACGCACTTCAATGCCGCGCCGCTCAAGGATGGCCGCAATATAAGCAAGCCCCAAAGGAGGCAGGGGATTTACATCCAAAACAGCTGTGGATGTGAATACCGGTGGAAGGATCAAAAGCACTTTTCTTATCTGTTTCAAAATCAAGCCTCGATGAATGGCATTAGTGTCTTATCATTAACAGGCGTAAAAAATCTCTCCCGCAGTCTCCTGCCAATATCCCGATACTCCTGAAGCTTTTCAGGACCGCATGCCAGAAACCGTTCGATGGCTTCTGCCATTTCAGTACCCGAATAACACTGCGCAGCCATTTCAGGATCAAGCTGTGTGATATCATTCTGGTCAAGGACAGTCTGTCGACCCAGCAGCACAACAGGAATGCCCTTAACCGCCGCCTCAATAACAGCACCAGAATTAGAGGCCACAACCACACGAACCATGCCCAAGGCATCGGCAAGCCGCCCTTCAAATACCTCAAACCGATTGTCCCATATCTTCTCTCCGGCCAAGCCCTGCAACTTGCCGATCGTGTAATCCTGATGCCCCTTAATCAGTATCCTCGCGCCATCATTCAGCCGGGCAAGTGCTCCCTTGACATAATAAAGCAATTCAATGGACTCCATCAAATCAAATGGTAAAAGCACAAGCAACGTCGATGCCCCACCATCAGAACAACGCATAGACTGATCCCGGTCATCAAACAAATGCGCATACCTCAACGCGGCCGCTGGACGACAAACAAGAGAGGCAGAAAAAGATGCCGCAACCGCGCATTGATTAACACTGGTCGCCAGCAAAACATCAGGTGCAAAAGAATGCTTCATCTCTGAAGGGATCATAAACAAACTTAAAAGATTGGCCCGGTGCATGAAAAGCTGTGCGCCAACAATCCTGGCATCCGGGAATGCCGCCCGCGCGCCCCGGACCACAGCCTTATGCGTAACCTGATTTTCATCCCAAAGAATGATCCGCCCGGGACTGGGGATTTTCCCTTTTATCCTTGCAAAAAATCTTACCAATAACATGGCCTCAACCATTGATAATGAAAATCTTGTGCGTTGTTCTTCTTCCAGAATGTCGTGCATTTCAAATCCATGAAAAGCAAGCGCCTTGATTCTTCTGTTCCGAAACGCCAAAGGAGCCCTCATCGCCAACAAATAATCAGAAAAAACAAGATAATCCTCAGGGATCAAGAAAAAGTCTTCTGCGTTACGGATCGCCATATATATTGAAAAAAAACCAAACCTGCACCCATGCAAAGTGGGACAATAAACCAGCGCAAGCCCCTTGCTTTTCAGAAAATCACGGAGAAAAGGAAAATACCTGTCCTTAAAAACCCCCTTGTCTGAAACATCACCTCCATGCACATATGTATGAACCATCACAGGGTTCTGGGAAATCAACGCTCGCTTCTTTGTCAGGAGTCCAGTTATACGCGCCAGAGCCCATGGGAAAAAAATCACCCATACAGATTTGAACCAATTCAAATAATACCGGACAGATGCCATCAGCTTTATCCATGGGTCAACCTGATCCCCCCACATTTCAACATGAATATTATTACCCTCGGCCCATCGTTTAATCTCCCTGGCTAATCCATATGATTCAACAACGACAAGATCCGGGGGATTTTTCCCATTGACACAAATCCGCCGCAACGTTTCCAGATAACAAACAAACTGGAAAATATCAGTTTCCGCTACATTTCGGGAAGAAATAGAACCAAACCACCAGGACAATTCCTGAGCATTCATCTCATTAACACTATCTATCCAGCGCATGTATTCCGGACGCAGGTCATTGGCAATGTCATTCAAAAGACGCGAAATATCATACCGAATGAATTTATCAGAAAAATTTTCTTCAAGCTTTCTTACAATGGCATAGTTCTTTGCCAAGAAAAGCCATTGAACCGAAGGCGCACCTTGAAATAAAGATTCCAGCTTCGCCGCATTTGTTAACGATAAAACAACTTTCATCTTTTCTTCTTCGGCAACCTTTTGGGAACAGGCCCCCTGTCGCACACGGACAAGGGATTCAACTCACTATAAAAACCATGAATAAGCTGCAACAAACCCTGACCAAGATCAAGGTATGGGCCATGCACAATCCTTTGAGCAATTTTAGGGATAAACGTGTACGGGGTAATCTCATAATGCGAACCAGAAGCGGCTTTTTTATACTCAACCTGGATCCTGTTATCAAATATCTCTTTAATCATCAGTAAAAGGTCTTTGACCTTCATCTGCTGATTGCCGGTAATGATAATATACTGGTTTTCAAATTCCCTTGAGAGTATCTCAACGCTGCCGCGTGCCGCATCAAGGGCATGGATATACTCCCTGAGTTCTTCACCATCCCCGTTCCTGGTGATCTTCCCGTTACGCAAAGCCTGCTTTAATGTCTTATGAATAAAATTATTCTCATCAGCACGCGGGCCATATAAAGAACCATACCGCAAAATAGTATACGGCAACCCAAACACCTCGTTGTAATTCTCGATCAAGAGCTCACAAGCCTGTTTGGTACCCCGGTAAAAAGCACCTGTTTTGCTATAAACATAAAGAGAACTGGCATAAACAAATCTTTTCACCTTGGCCTTGCGGCACGCCTCCAGGATGATCGCGTTTCCCAGGATATTGGCCTTGATGGTTTTCAAAGGCTCCCTGGCTGACGCGTCAATATCAGCAATCCCCGCAAAATTATAAACGATGTCACAACCGGCTACGGCCCGATCCACCTGCTTTTCATCAAGGATATCTCCGACCATCATTTCCTGCGAAGATTGTAAATACGCCGAAGAACAGATATCAAATATTTTCACCTTATACCCGGCTTCTGTGAGTGTATCCGCCACATGGCTTCCCAGAAAACCCGAACCTCCGAAAACAACGACTTTACGCATACGCTTCTCCAATATAAAGCATTACTTGAAATACTTTTCCCAATACAGATCCCTCAATGTTGCAAACATGGCATCCCCTTGCGGTGTCAAATACTCCGCCATCCGGATCTGATCAAAGAACGATTCTGGAAGTTTCATATACAACGGAAATGTCCGAAACAAGCCTTTGATCTGATCCGCGGGAAACTGCGGCATGGTCAAAACAGAATCCAGCATAATGGTGCCTGGTGCCGTATGCGTATCAATATATCCCTTCTGCAGACAATACTCCCTCAAGGGTGTGCCACTGTAAGGAACAAAAAAGAAAACATTAATGCTATCAGCCTTGATGGCACGATTAAGGTGAATTGTATCCATGGCCAATTCCCGCGTCTCATCAGGGAACCCGATCATATTGTTGACCGTAACAGGAATGGAGCTTTTCTCCAGAATCCTGAAAGCCTCCAGCACCTGCTGATTTGTAAAATGCTTTTTCAGTATTCGCTTGCGAAACGCCTCATTGCCCTGCTCGATCCCAACGGAAAGCCTGTGACAGTTCATGGATTCAAGCAATTGGATCCTGGATGCCGTGATCGTCTCAACACGGGTTTGGCACCAAAAGGGAAGTTTGATTCTTTTGGCATATAACCTGGAAAACTCCTCAATATCCGCATTATTCCGTGCGAAAAATGTTTCACTATTAAAATAAATATAATCCGCACCATGCCTATCAATTTGATACTCCATCTCATCGAGAATTCTTGAGACGGAACGATTCCTGACATACCCGCCGTGGCCTGCCTCCGTGTAAATCTTTCGATTAAGCGGTGATGCGCAAAAAGAACACTGAAATGGACAACCCCGGTCGACTGTTATCGGGATCATCCGGTAAACCTTGCCATGCATGGGCCGAAAAAACCTTTTCTCTTCAAACAAACTAAAATCCTCAAACGGAAGATCCTCAAGATCAATGAGAGGGCCTAAAGGATTCTTATGAACAACCGCACCTTCTTTAACCCAGAGATTGGGAATATCAGAAATCTTCTTCCCGTCACGAAGGCGCAAGCAAAGCTCCAGCAGCGCGATCTCACCCTCACCCACACAAACTGAGTCAATGATCTCATGAGAAATAACCTCCCCCGGTGAAAATGTGGGGTAAACCCCTCCAAAGAGTACATGGCGCGGCTTGTGGCGCAAGGATGCCACAAGCTTTAGACCGAGCGCGAACGTGTCATCCGTGGCTGAAACACCAACAAGGTCAGGATCATATGCATCGACCATGGCCTGAAAATCCCCATACACATCCCCCGGCCTATAATCCACACCCTTTTCGCCAAGATTAAACCGTCGCAGCTGAAGATTCTCCACACGAATCTCATCCACGCTTTTATCCGCCGTCCTGTACAACGTTGTGTCAAAAAGCCGGACATCCACTCCGCCCCTCTTAAGATAAGCAGAAAGGACCGCAATATTAGATGGCAGCAGATTAACCATCTGCATGCCCGGATAAACCAGAAGTACCCGAAAAGACGCCATGAACCCTACCTCTTTTGTGCCAAAACCAACATATGACTCGACAACCTGTTTTCAACCAGAAACTGCTGGAAGCTTTCCAAAACAGCATCCCCCTGTTCAAACAAAAACCCCAGGAATGCATTATTCTTTTCCAACGAAAACCCATTTTTCGTCTCTTTCAATACAATCTCCACATCCAGCTTGCCGGGAGTTTCCACGGCTACACAACGAAACCCGCCGCGTTCCAGCAACAAGGGCAATGATACCGGATTAAAATAAGTCAAATGCTCGGGCGGTGTGATATTCCCTGTATTTTCTTTAAGAATCTTGAAATCAAAACCCTCCCCATTGGGCGTGGCAATGGAGAGAAACCCGCCCTTTTTCAACGCACGATGACACTCTCCGATCAATGCCAACGGGTCAAAAACATGCTCGATCAAATCATTCATGGTCAAAAGGTCAACGGAACCATCGACAATATCCCTGACACTGCCCTGGATCGTTGAGAGCCCCTGTTTCTGGCAAGCCTCAACACAGGAAGATGAAATATCCAGGGCAACAACCTTCTCAAAAAACCCCGCCTGCTGAATACAAACAGCAAAAGCCCCAGACCCCGCCCCGACATCAACCGCCAAGCCCCCGCCGCCTCCACCATTGTCCTTAACAGCTGCGATGATCCTTTCCACACGCGGACGATACTGAAGGGCCTTGCGCGCCACATCCGCCTTAAGCAGTAACTCGGTCCACATGCGCGGAGCTTCATATTCATTATAAAAAATGCCCAGCAAGTCATCCGGCGGGCGTGGTGTACAAAAAACAGTCCTGCAAACAGAACACCGGTTGTGCTGAAAAAAGAATTTACTGAAACTTTCTTCACCCTTATTCCCGCAGGCCGGACAACTGACAGCCACAAACAAAGCGCCATGCTTCTGCGCAAAAGCCCTGCCATCAATCTCCCTTTGCCTGATCACCGCATCATAAATCCCCGGCGGCCTCATCTGTTCAGCATTTTTCACAACAACCCCACCATTACATTTATTGATAACGCAACATCAGCCCGTCATTTTTCATGGCACGATCAACAATTTTCAAGTCTTCCGGCGTATCAACACTGTACGTCTCAAAATCAACCGGCACCATCTTGACCCTATACCCATGTTCAAGCACCCGCAGCATATCAACTGACTCAATGATCTCCAGCGGCGTGGGTTTAAGCTTGTTGAATTTGAGCAGGAAATCACGGCGAAAAGGAATCACGCACACCTGCTTATACATGGGAATATTACGACCGCCCTTTTTACGCGAAGGAACAGGCTCGCGAGAAAAATACAGGGCAAAATTACTGCGATCAACAACCACCTTGACCTCATTGGGATCTTCATGTTCCTGTTGTGTACCCATCGTCGACATCAGGTTGGAAACAAGAATATCCGGGAATTTTCTTAACGGAGCCACCGCCTTATCAATCATCGAAGGAACCAGCATTGGCTCATCCCCCTGGATCATGACCGCAATATCAGCCTTACGCCCCATCAACTTTTCCATCCTGACCAAAGCCTCCGCTGACCGATCAGAAGCGCGCTCATGCTTCGGTGAGGTCATGATAGCCATGCCGCCCGTAGATTCAATGTAGTCCTTGATCTCTTCATTGCAGGTGGCCACACACACCTGGCTCAGACACTTGCTCATCTTGCTGCGAAAATAAACATGGCCAATCATGGGTATCCCGCAAATTTTGGCCATCGGCTTGCCGGGAAACCTCGATGATTCCATGCGCGCGGGTATGATGCCAACAATCAATTGATTTTTCACAGAGCTCATTTGATCCTCCCAAAACGTCCCTCAACCCCACGGGCCAGAAAAAGCGCATCCGTTCCATACGCAAGGAATCGACACCCTTCTTTGATCTTCTTTTGTAATCGAACTGATTCAGGCTCAACAACATGAAATCCAGACGGCTTATTAAACTTCCGGCACACATTCATATACCGCTTGATCAGCGCTTGAACATCCTTTCGGTCAAAATCACCTGGATGCCCCATGGATCCCGAAAGATCATATGGTCCGATCATGGTCGCATCAATCCCATCCACAGAAAGAATCTTCTCCAGATTCTCAACAGCATCCACATGCTCAATGATCGCAACCACGACGCTTTGCCTGGCCAGCCCACCCCTGTATTTCTCAAAAGAAAGGCCATAACCCTGCGCTCTGGCTAAACCAACACCTCTTTTTCCCACCGGAGGATACTTGACCGCCTCGATGGCACGCTGTGCGTCTTGAGCCGTATTCACCATCGGCACAATAACGCCATGAGCGCCTGTATCCATCACCCGCTTGATAAGATTTGCATTATTCTCACCGACCCTGACCAGCGGTACACATCCATTTAATTCAACCGTCCTGACCAGGCGCTGTGTCATTTCCATATCAATCGCGCTATGTTCAATGTCAATGGTCAACCAGTCAAAACCCATTCTGGACATGATCTCTGCCACAATCTCACTATCAATCGTAAGCCAGGAACCCATCACCACCTGACCGGCATCAATCTTTTGCTTCAAGCCATCCTTTGCCATTATCTTAACTCCTTTTATTGTAAAAAGACTAATAAATGACTAATCAAAACCGACATGGCGCCCTAAGAACCCTTGCCGGGACCCCGCCGCAAAGACTATACGCAGGAACATCCTTATTAACAACAGCCCCGGCCGCAATAACAGCCCCCTTGCCTATAACAACGCCTGGCACAATAACAACATTAGCGGCAATCCACACATCATCTTCTATAACTATCTTCCCAGCCACATGGCCTTGCTGATTGATCAACCTCATCTTTTCCCTGAATTCATGGTTGCTGGCCCGGATGACGACGTTAGGCCCGATACTGACATCATTGCCTATCACAATTTCCCCGTGCTCCGCAGCATCAATAAAAACACTCTTATTCATACTAACTCTATCGCCGATGGATATACGTCCCTGTGCACTGGCATACAGACAAATGTCATGCATCATATTAACACCTCTGCCAATACATATCCTCTCCGGTGCAGAAATAACACAGCCAACGCCCATACGCACACCTGCGGCCTGAAGGAATCGCCATTTCCAATAAAATGAACGGATCTTGATCCCTATACGACCAGGAACATTCTTGACAAAAATCGCCTCAAACCAATCCCTTATTTCACTTACAAAAGCTTGCATACCACGAACCCTCAGCCATCTGATTTGTCGGCCCCGCTTAACGTTTACTTGATCCGGAAAAGCTTTTCATCATCTTGTGCATGACAAGGCCTATATCCCCTCGCTTCAGGCCTAAAAAGCCAGGAACAAGAAAAACACTCGCGGCAATGACCACAAAATAAATTGCTCCTGCTATCAGGAAACGAAAGACAACGTCCCCTCCTGCCCAACAACGCTCGACAATAAAAGTTGAAACAAACGCCATCCCGGCAAACGCCAACACGCTCAACAATTGATGCCTGAGGTACCAGCCAAAAGGCAAATGTAAAAATCTGGCATTAAAATACAAACACACATTAACCGTCACAACATTGAAGGCAACAACTTTAGCGGCCAGGCCAACCGCGCCTGCCCCTAACCCAAAATTGACAGGAGACGCCAGCAAGAAATATGTCGCAGGTATTCCCACAAGCATGGATGCTACAGAAATATTACGATAAAGCCTTGTCTGGTCTGTTGCAAAAAAGACCGCGTTACTCAATTGCCCATAAGTCTGGTGAATGGGATAAAGCGCCATGATCACCACCGCCAACGTAGCTCCCTTGAATTCACGCCCGCCCATGATAATGGCGACTTTGTCCGCATTCATGGCCACAAAACAGGCAATTGAAGCAGTAACCCCGTATAATAAAGGAATGTGCCGGCGAAAAAGCCGTGCGATCTCGCCAAAATCTTTTTTCTGATAAGCAATTGAAAACTCACGGGTGATCAGCTGCGTCATGGGGCCTGTCAAAAGAAAACACAAGGCACCTATTTTAAATGAAAGACCATAAAACCCCTGCTGGACACCACCCGCCATAACCTGCAAAAACCAGCGGTCAAACAATCCGATCCCGAATGCCACCAGCGCATACATAAATAATGGCTTTGAATAACGGTAAAACTCTCCAGCATAAGCACCCGCCTCTAACGTCGTCATCTTCTCCAGTTTCAAAGGAAACCCACCCTGGCGGGCAAGATACACAAAGAACAGGATTGCCACCAGGAAAATAACATAGTTAAAATAAAACACCGTATCAAGGCTTATCATTTGATACTGCATCATTATTAAGACAAGAACCACACCCCCGATACGTTGAACCATACGCGCCTTCTCGGCGGCAACCGTAATGCCATACGCATCAACCGTGTCGTTCATGCTGGAAGAAAGCCAGTTCAATCCCGCAAAAATACCTCCTGCATAAACATATTTAAGCGTCTGACCCGGCCACATCTGCCGTTCCCATCCCAAACCCGCCGCCACAGACACCATCAACAACCCTGCCATTACAGCCAGGAAAATATAACCCAGATAAAAAAGGACAAGTTTATTCTCACAGGGTCGCTTGGAAAGCTTTGTATAAAACCCGGTGGATGACCCCGCATTCAGGAACCCCATGATTTGCAAAAAGAAATCCGTAAGAAAACAGAAATTCCCATATTGCAACGCCCCCAGGCAGCGGGGAATAACCGCCTGCGTCACAGCGCCTGCGGCCATGGACATCCCGTTGCCAAATACCTTATATAAATACCGTTTCTTTAAAGAATCACTACTGCTCATGTGTCACTTTTTACTTTAATAAATATACATCTGTAGATAATAACTCTTTACCCATAGCCCGCTTCAATAACCTTGATTCTTTCTTTCCATTACCACAAAACCAAGTATCAAATCCGTATCCGGAGACTTTGTCTCAGGCTCCTGATATCGGTCGATCACTTTAAAATGCTCATGAACATATTGAAGTATCTTCTTCATGGGCTTATCCTGCGCAGGATCTTGTGCAAGATAAGACTGGTAATCCCTCGCATTAACAACCACAACAGGAACATTCTTGCAATCCTTGATAATTTCATCTGCCAATGCAGGATCCTCAAGGAGCACCGGCCGCATATCAGCATAATATTGAGAATAGCGGTTATCCACGAACCCTGTAATACCAATCAACATCGCCCAGGAAGAATCAACCACATAATACGGCCTTCCCTTAACTGAACGCTCCAATGTCATTACTTGCTGATCCAATGCCTTAGCAAGAACTGGTGGCAGTTTCAAGCCCACAGACTTCCTGATCTGAGGCATTGACGGAGTCACCCAGGAACTGCTGACCAGTTTAAGAGGCCTGTGTGGCATATGCATCACTAATGGAACAATATAAAGCCACACGAAAATCACCACCAAAAACTGCCAGTTGCGGCGTTTTCGGAACACCAAATACATCGCTACCCCGAAAAATATAAAGATCTTGGTGGATAAGATATGATAGCCTTCCAGCGGAAAAAGACTCCAGATCCCCATGATCGCGATGCCAACCATTACAAAAAGCTTGCGTGTTTCCTCCAGTCTCATTTGCTTCTTGAACACAACCTCCTTAACAAGCACACCAATCGCCCCCACGTTCACAAAAAAAGGCAAATAATGCATTACAAAAGGAATAATATTTGATTTGTGTTGGGCGATTGCCCTCCAATGGAAGGAAGCTTCACCCCAAATGCCCCTGTCCAGCCAACGCAAGAAAGTGAATCCCATGCCAAAAAGCGAATACAAATAACGGGAAAATCCAACAACATGACCGAACCACCAGAAAACACTAACAGGCAAAAGCAAGGCACTTACGGCAAGAGTACCGCCACTCCTGGCAAATTGAGAAACATCCAGAGACCAACCGCGATTCCGCACAACCGCCGTCAAAACAATCCCCCAAAAACAAAAAAACGGAACCAGATAAAAAACAAACTCATCGCCATAAAGCAGTTTTCTGGCAAAAAGACCCCCTGCCAAGAAATATAATGCAATGGCAATCCACAGCAAGAAACGATCAAAACGCGTCTTACTACCCTCACGCAACGATTGAAAGAAAATAAATGTCAATTCAAGGATCAAAAAAACGATCCCGATATTATGTTTGAAAACAATCATAAATCCCGTAAGAAGCCCAGCGGCCACTAAATAAAAGAAAGAGCGACCATTTGGACGATCCGTCCACCTGAACAAAAGGCAAAGCGCCAGCAACATCAGGGGTTGAATGATCTGATCAGGCGCCCAACGGCATACATCAACACAACTGAAGATCGAAAAAATAGCCAGAGGAAATGCCAGAAGGACCGGCATCATGCGACGAAAAAAATAAAAAGTCAACATCGGAACAAAAAACTGAACGATGAACATAAAAGCAAACATATGCTGTACAGAACCAAGAAGCTTGGAAAGCACCTGAAAACCCGCCGGATACACAAGCGCCGAATTCGCTCCAGTAACAAGAACCGTGGCCAATTCCGGACGCAACTGCCACCCATCCTTAAAAAGAAGATTCGCGACCATATTTTGTTCATAAACAGGTGCAAGAAGATAAATAGAGCCGCGACTGAGAATAAACACATCCAGCACATGACGCACAACATACAAAACGCCCAAAACAACATAGACCATCATGATATGCCTTGAAACCCAGCTTTCGTATCGATCAAATGTTTTCTGCCACAACCCCATACCCGCTCCCTTCTTCTCCATTATTTAATCCTGATCATTGGGCTCATGAACACTGTTTTTTGCCCAGGATGAGGGTTTTCATCCATAACACGCCTTTGGACATCAACAACATCACATGACTGGCGATATACAACCGTTCATCACGTAAAACGATCTGATGCGTGTTGAGAAGCCTATCCAGACGCATGCGCACCATCTCTTTGGCATTGTACCTGAAAAGTATCTCTGCCTGGGTCAACCCTTCCGGCGCGTCATAAAGCTCCCTCAATAACCTTATCCTTCGGGCAGTCTCACCCATATTGATAAAATGAAAATAACAATACCCCAGAAAGCCATACGTCATCAAATGAACCAGAACAACAGCCGCCCGTTCCAATAAAGGCTTGTGTGACATGAAGAAAATAAAAGGATCGACGATACTTATAACCGCCAACCCCGCCATAAAACCAATGATGATCGACCTCAAAAGCCTGCGCCGATGATCAAATTTAAAAACCGTCATCTGGATCAGGACATTTACCACCAGGCCTAACAGCGGATCAACAACTTGAAAGATATTTAGTCCCATATCCACTAGCCACCCTTTTTAAGTCCCATCAATTCTCGGTACAGAACAAAGGGACTCACAAAAATCGAACCTTTCGCCGTCAACCTGTACTTGTCACCGTCTAAACGAATCATTTTCTCGTCGATCAGTTCTTCAATCCTGGGTATTACCAGCACTTCATCCGTCAACAAACCCTTCAGATCTTTCTGCAAAAAACCTGTGCGACCTGATCCGGCGATCATCATGACCAGCGTTATTGACGGACTTTCAGCCTCGACCGCAGAATATGTGATCGTATAAGCCAGCGCCATGGACGTAACCAATAAAAAAACAGATAAATACTCAAGAAAACTATCCGGAGCCAGCTGCCTGAAGTCTGCCCAAAACAACGACAAACCCCACAACAACAAGACAAACATGAACAACATCCCAAAGAATAATTTAAGTAAAGTCTTGATCCCACTCTTGGGCAAAGACACCCTCCAGATGACAAGATGAACAGCAAGCGTTGTACAAAAGATGAACATGGCCCAGGATATAACCTTCATACACCCCTTCTTTCCCTTAAAACCACCCCAAAGCCCATTTCAGATCTTTTTCTTGAGAAAAGCCGTGCTCATGAATAACTTGATTGCAATCTTGGCCTTCTTTCCCAGCATCTTCAGATTGGGGTTTCTTCTTAAATCATTAATAATAAACTTGGGGGAAAGGTAAAATTTCCTGTGGATATCATCCACCAGCACCATCAACTCTTGCTGAAGTTCAGTACTCCGGCATAGCGGCAGCTCAAAATCACGAACCGGCTTGGTAACAAACTCTTGCCAATAATCCCTGTCATAAGTCCCGTCCTTTAACAAATCATCATAGAGCTCGCTCTTGGCCGTCGGATAAAGAATGTTCAGATACAAATATGTGGCATTCAACTTCTTGAGTTTTCCAAAAAGAGACTTTCTGTATTCTGCGGTCTCTTGAGGAAAGCCGACAATAAAATAAGCAAGCGTGTCTATCTTGAACTCATTGCACAGGGCAAAGAAAGTATAAATCTGTTCCAGCGTAATATTCTTTTTTATGGCTTTCAGGATGTTGTCATCAAAAGCCTCCACACCCACATGAAGCCTCCGGCACCCCGCCTGCTTCATGATAGAAATCATCTCCCTGTCTATAGGCACAACCCGCGCCCGGGCACTCCAGCTTATCTTCAATCCTCTCTTGATGATTTCTTTGCACATATCAATGACCCTTTGACGGTTAACATTAAAGGTATCATCAAACATATGTATCTCCTGGATGCCAAGGGCCGCAATGCTCTCGAATTCATCCACGATCTTCATTGGTGACCTGTGCCGGAATGTTTTTTCGCCAACGTCGCAAAACACGCACCGGAATGGACAACCTCGTGACGTATACATGGTGGTCATTTTTAACTTGTCCGCCGCCGAAAAATAATCGTCAAGATTGATGAGTTTCCTGTTTGGAAAAGGAAGATCATCCAGATTCGTTGAAGTCTCCTCCGGAGGGTTAACTTTGATCACTCCATTAACACGATAAAGCATTTCAGGTATTTTCTCGAGAAGAACCTCCTGGGGGGCATGATGATCGAGCGCCTCAACAAGCATGGGAAACCGTTTCTCTCCATATCCAGGGAGTACAAAGTCAACCGTACCCAACGCCATTGTCTCCATCGGAAAAACATTGGCGTGCGGACCACCCACAACAATCTTCGTATCAGGAAGCTGCTCCTTGACGGCCTTGCTGATAGCATACATGGGATAAAGTCGCCTGGTCACAACAGATATTCCAAGGATATCAGGCCTGACATCCTTAATATGAGAAATAATGTCTTTGATGTTCATATTCCGGGTTGGAGAATCCAGAACCTGAAGGTCATGTTTTGGATCAACCCCTGCTGCGACAGCCAGAAGGCCCAGAGGCGGATAGTTCATAAAATCATACAAAAGATAATCCGGCGTTGCGACATCCTTGACTTCTCCATCTCTTGGCATATTAACAAGTAAAATCTTCATAAATAAATTATTTCTCCTTTAAACCTTTTGTCGATAAATCTGTATTCTTGGATTGAGCCCACGCCTCTTGCTCGGACGCGGAATGATCAATGGCTATTTAATTAATGATAAAGCCGGATCGATAATCCATAAAATGATATCTTCCGGCTTGTTAAATAAAATTGACATGCAACGGCGATCCGCCCGCAGGCACCTCCAGGGAAGATCCCTCCTTTTTAAGATCCCACAGATACTCATTCACTTTATGCTGGAGACACAACGAACCGCACATTGTCTTCGCATCAAATTGATCTGAAGCAATGAGCCCGATCACCTCCCAATAACGCTCGCTTTGCCATATTTCTTTAAAAGACTTCTCCGCAATATTGCCAATATGATACTTCTTGTACTTCTCATTAAAAAGCATGCC
>JAZDPD010000061.1:0-28588 GCA_043798045.1 Candidatus Omnitrophota bacterium
AACAAAAAAGAAAATTGAAATACCCAATCCATCCCCCTTTACCTGTTAACCAAGCACATCACCCAGTACCAGTCGATGCCCTGCCAAGAAAGAGCGCGCATCCATGGCATGTGAATTGGCCGGATGCACGCGCGTGACCAAAACAGCCCGGTCAGCCGCCTGGACATAAAACCCGTCTTTATGAAGCTCCACGATCTCACCGGGATTACCACGTCCCGTCGCATCGGCCGCCTGTGCTTGCAGGATTTTAAGGCGACTGGAACGCCAGAACGTGAACGCCCCGGGCCACGGCTGTACCCCGCGCACCAGGTCATGTATCTCTTTGGCCGAAATCTGCCAATTGATATGCCCCAGGTCCTTATGCATCTTCGGCGCACGTGTCGCCAGCGCAGGGTCCTGCGGGGTACAAGAAAAATCCCCAGCCTTGATCTGACGCAGGGTGTCGGATAAAAGCACGGCCCCCATATCCGCCAATTGCAACCTCAGCTGCGCAGATGTCATTTCATCCGGCACCGGGCAGGACGCCGTGGCAATGACATCGCCTGTATCCATGCCCTCATCCATTTTCATGATCGTAACGCCCGTTACCGGCTCGCCATGGATGATCGCCCAATTGACAGGTGCTGCCCCACGGTATCTGGGCAGCAAAGACGCGTGCACATTGATGCAGAAATATTTAGGCATGGCCAAAATAGCCGCTGGCAAAAACTGCCCGTAAGCGATCACAACAAAAATATCCGCCTGGAACAAGGCCAACGGCCCGGCCGCCGCAGGATCCCTGAGCGTGGCCGGCTGAAAAACCGGGATCCCGTGCGCCTGGGCAATTTTTTTGGTGGCCGAATACACAATATGCAGCCCCCGGCCTTTGGGCTTATCCGGCTGTGTCACCAAAGCCGCCACTTGATGCCCCCGGGCAATGAGATGTTTCAAATTGACCGCCGCGAAATCATCGCAGCCAAAGAATACAATTTTCATGCCGCATTCACCGTCACAATGGTGTCCTTTTTCGGATGAAACCCCTTGAGCACTTCCTTGACCTGAGCCACCAGAACCCCAACGTCTGGCCCATGCACAACCACACAATGGCGGAACTTGCCGCGCACAATGGCCGTGCGGTCCTCCTGGGGCTCCAGGATAATCACATCGTTCCAATCTTTTGACATCAAAATATCATACAGACTTTTAGCCTGACTGCAAGCCAGCAAAGGATCAGCCGAACGGATGATGATCATCACCATGGCCTGAAACGGTGGAAGCCCCATTTCTCGGCGCAGGGACAATTCATGATGATAAAAATCATCCGCATTATCTGTTGCCAGCACATGCAAGAGCGGATCCGCCGCATGCCGTGTTTGAAGCAGGACATGTTCATGGGTCATCTGCCTCAAATGCGACACAAGGGCGAAAGCCGCATGGGGTGCCTGGTAATCATGCTTATGAAATTCCCAGTCAATATCAAGGACACAGGCCAGCGAAACTTTCAGACTCATGCGATGCCGAAAAACCGCCTGGGTGGCCACCAGCACATCAAATGCATCCGGCAGCGCCAAAGACGCCTTGTCATAGCCAGCCACAATCGCGGCCGGAAAATACTTTTTCACTTCATCCATCACGCCCTGCACACCGCGTGCCGCCTGGATATAAAGCAGAACCTTGCGGTTCTCTTTCATCATGGCTTCCATATGATTCCTTAAACCTGGGGACAAGAAAGTACCTTTACGCATCTTGAAATTGGAAAGATCCAGGCACTTCACATCTGCCAATACCTCTTGCAGGCGTATCAAGGACACATCCTTATCCAGCACACGCTGCCACAACTCCACCGACGGAGCGCTGGAAACAAACAGCAGATCGCACCCTTCCCGCGCCGCACGCATAAAGGCAATGTCCCGTGCATGATAGAACGGCGACTGGTCATGACGGTAAAAAGGACTTTCTTCATCCATCATCACGATAAGACCAAGGTCTCTGACCGGTGCAAAAACAGCAGAAATAAACCCGGCCACAAGACTGGCCGTTCCCGCCCGAACGCTCAGCCAGCGCTTGTATTCATCCTTATCCGTCCCCTTGGAAAAGAAAACCCGGGCATCTGCCTTGACAAGCGGCCCTAATTTCGGAAGCACTTGCGGACATCTGGAACTCTCCGGCAGCAGGACCAGAACCCCCTTACCTTCTTGCAATGCCGTGCTGATCCTGGGCAAAAGGATATCCCAGCGCTTACTTTGCCCGCGGTCAAAAATCAGCTCCCGGGTTGAAGCGCCTGTCGACATTTTAAACAAGGGAGCTTCAAATTTCTTGTTACCGCGCAGATACGCCGGCAGGAACAAAGCCAATGCCTCCCCCGTAGTGCACGCAAAACGACGGGCCACATCATCCGCCAGGGAAAGAAACTCGGGAGAGAAAACAGGTGCCGTATCCAGAACGCTCATCAACGTGCTTAAAGCCCCGGCATGCGCCGATGACTTAAGACACCTGACAATAACACCCACACGCTTTTTACCGGCAAAGCGCACCAGAACACGCGCCCCGGCCACCGCCCGTAACATCAAATCATCCGGGATTAGATAATCAAAAGGACCTTCGATCGGAAGGTCAACAAGAACCTGGGCAATGGTAAAGTTCATAATACAAGACGGGAAATAATATCCTCAACAGAATTGGGCTTGGCCAGACGCTTGGTCTTCTCCCGGGCTGCCATCAGGGCTGCGGGCGAAGCAGAAAGGCCAAGGACTTCAGAGGCAAGGTCTCTTAACGGCATGCCGCTTAAGCCAATGCCATTGGCGGCCAGCACCCGGACATTGCCGGCTTCCTGACCCGGAATGGCGCTAAAGAACACCATGGGTAAATTATTGGCCAGCGCCTCTGTCACCGACAGCCCGCCGGGCTTGGTGACCATCACATCAGAAGCCGCCATCATCTCTTCCATGTTATCCACAAAACCGCAAATCTTGTGCCGGCGGTTGCCGCGGGCTTCCATCCTCTGGCGTAACGCCTGGTTATTCCCGCAAATGACAATCAACTGCAACTGCTCCAGGTATTCCGCCAGCTGCTCGATAGGCCCGAACCCGAAAGAGCTGGTTGATATAAGGACCGTGAACGCATCCGCATCCAGGCCAAGTTTACGGCGGATTTCCTTCTTCTCGCGTAGCCGGGTAAATTTTTCATCCAAAGGAATCCCCGTCACCGTGATACGCTCGGCCCCGACACCGAGTGCCATCAGCCGCTCGCGGGTGTATTCACTGGCCACGCAATATTCGTCCACCCCTTCGATCAACCATATCTTGTGCACATCAAAATCCGTCACCACAACAATGAGCCTGGAATCAATTTGCCCGGTACGCTTAAGATACCCGCACACTTCAGCCGACAGAAAATGCGTGATCACAATACGGTCAAACTTTTCCTGGCGTAAATACGAAACCAGACGGTGCGTATTGATCCCGTTGTAAAAACGACGTCCTGCACGAAAAAACGGCAGAAACCATGCCTGATCCGTCAGCCAAAAGAATCCGGCCCAGAAGGTGGGCATTTCAGCCACCATAAACTCGTAACCCTTGCTGTATCCGCAGCGAAAAAAGGCTGACGTATAATCAAGCGCATCCACAATCATGGCCGTTGTGATATGCCGGGCGCTTAGCCCATGATGAATGGCTTCAGCGGCTTTTCGATGACCGGCGCCGGCGGTCGCGTGGATCACCAGGATCTTGGGCGATGATGAGTTTTGCGGCTTCATACAGGTCCTCCACAATGAAATCAGGCCGAACATCCCAATGCTTCATATAATCACGGTCTTCCCGACCGGAAAGCGCAAAAATCGTCTGACATCCGGCGTTCTTCCCCGCCTTGACATCTGTTTCCGTATCACCCACAAAATACGTGTTTCCGGCGTCCTGCGGGCTTTTGTCGATGAGCTGCAAGGCCTTGATGACATTGCCGATACGGGGCTTACGGCAATTACACCCGTCAGTGGACTTGCAGGTACAATAAAGCACTTGCTTCACCCTTGCCCCGGCATCCGCTATGCCTTTTAACATATGCGCGGTGATCAACTCCAGCTTGCGCAAGCTGTAAACACCTTTGCCCACGCCCGCCTGATTGGAAATAATAAAAATATCATACCCGGCATCAGTCAACATCTTGAGTGCATCCAGCGAACGCGGGATAAAATGAAAATCCTTCACCTTGGTCACATAAAGACCATTGCCCGGAAATTCATTGATCACACCGTCACGATCTAGAAAAACAACTTTCATAATAGAACGGGCCGGTACGCAAGACCGGCCCCTACCCTTTATTTCCTGGCCTTAACACCCTTAATGATTTCATAATACTTGATGTAACTCATGATCTGGTAGAGAGACGCAAAGTAAGCAATCACAAACCCCATGAATCCGCCCTTCCATCCGCGCTTACCGATATAGGAACGAAAAAACCGGTCAATCGTGCGCCAGAAACCTTTCCACATCGGCATCTTGCGACCTGTATCAACCCACTTCTGGGCTTCCAACGATGTCTGGCGGTTCAGGCTGGCCAGAAAATGCGCCAGATCAGGATACCCGTAATGGATGATGTCCCTGGTCATATACCCGCAGCTGCCTTCATGAAAAACCCTCGGATGCACCGGCACTTCTTCATAACGGAATTTGCTTTTTCTGACCAAACGTGTTTTTGATCCGGGATACCATCCGGAATGATTGACCCAGTACGTCCCGATAAACGTGCGAAAAGGAATGGCAAATGCGACATGCCCCGTTTCGGGAAGAACCTTATCGATCTCCTGCGCCAATTCCGGCGTCACACGCTCATCCGCATCCAGGTAAAGAACCCATTCATGTTTTGCCTGGGCCGCTGCCCAGTTGCGGTGAATGCCTTCATTATCCATGGTACGCGCATAAATAACAGCCCCGTATCCCCTGGAAATATCAACCGTTTTGTCCGTTGAATTATCATCCACCACCACAATCTCATCCGCCCAGCCTTTAACACTTTCAAGACAATCATGCATATTGTCTTCTTCATTCTTGGCAATGATAACAACGGAAACAGGGACTCTTTTCATCGGAGGACTTCCTTCAAAGCTGCTGCCACCTCAATGACCTGGGATTCCTGCATGTGCGGGAACATGGGTAATGAGAGGATTTCATCACATGTCTTTTCCGAAACAGGAAAATCGCCCTGTTTAAAACCGGCATCCGCATACGCTTCCTGCAAATGGATCGGAATCGGATAATGAATCAGGGCCGCGATACCCTTTTTCTGCAATACCTCCATCACGCGCGCACGCTCTTTCACACGAACAGCATATGTCTGATAAACATGCTCACGATCCGGCTGGTTCTTGGGCAGGATCACGGGCACACCGGCCAAATGTTTCGCGTAATAACCGGCCACAACCTTGCGCATCTCATTCCACTGATCCAGATAAGGCAATTTGGCGGAAAGAACAACGGCCTGCAATGTATCCAGGCGGGAATTATGTCCCTTGAATTTATGCGCATAACGGTCCGTACGGCCATAATCACGGAGCATCTGCACCATATGGGCTGTTTTTTCATCACGCGTGACCACCATGCCGCCATCACCCCAGCATCCAAGCCCTTTGGTCGGATAAAAACTGAAACACCCCGCATTACCCATGGACCCGCTGCGTTTGCCCTTATAACGCGTTCCATGCGCCTGGCAAGCATCTTCAAGGACCGCAATGTGATGTTTGGCCGCCACCGCGAGGATTTCATCCATATCCGCCATCTGCCCGTAAAGATGCACCGGAAGAATGACCTTGGTTTTCTTCGTGATCGCTTTTTCAAGCTTGGCCGGGTCCATGTTATAAGACCCTTCCTCGATATCTACAAAAACAACCCGGGCGCCCGTATAGGAAGCGCACAACGCCGTGGCAATGAATGTATACGTTGGCAGGATAACCTCATCACCCTCGCCCACGCCCAATGCCGCCAACGCCAGGTAAAGTGCATCTGTTCCGGAATTAACACCCACCGCGTATTTTACCCCGCAATACGCCGCAAACTCATCCTCAAATTTCTTGACATCCGGCCCCATGATAAACGACGCTTTTTCAATAACTGCCTTGAAACCGGCATCGACCTTGTCGCGGATGATCTTGTTCTGCTGTGTAAAATCAATGAACCCGACGCTCATACCACAAACTCCTTTAAGGCCTCAAAGACCTCATCAACGGTTAAATCTTTTAAACAACGTTGATGCCCGCACCCGGACATCCTGAAATTTCTGTAACACGGCTGACACGGCAAACCTTTGACAACCACCCGATGTGATAAACCCGCAGGATACGGACCGTAAACCAAAGGATCCACAGGCCCGAAAATTGACACCGTCGCAACACCACTGGCCACCGCCATATGCAATGGCCCCCCGTCATTAGCCACCACACACCTGGCCTGACGCATCAACGCCACAGATTGTGTCAAATTCAATTGCCCTGCCAAAGAGAATATTCGTGCTGGATACCGTGAAGCTATGCTTCGGCAGAGGCTTCCTTCATTTTTATCTCCCATCAGTATAATGGGGCACTTTGATCTTTCAATTATTTTCTCCGACAATTTAACATAACCTTCCACCGGCCATTGTTTAAGGCCAGCCCCTTTTCCCCAGCTGGCACCGCCACCAGGGAAAAAAACCATAAACCCTTTTGCTGAAAAACCGTGCGCTTGCATCCAATCCAAAGCCCAGGTGTGATCTTTTTCGGATACGTACAAATTCATATGCCCTGACGAACCAACAGGTCGCCCCGGGCCATCCATCAAATCTAGAATATATTCCGCCACATGACGGCCTTCATAACCTTTTAACGGTATCTTTTGCGTCAGCCAACGCCCGCGGCCCTTGTAATCAAACCCGATGCGCTGCGGAATACCTGTCAAGAAAAGGGCCAATCCCAGCGGCGAACCGTTGGAAAGGTCATAGGCCGTATCAAACGATTCAGTGCGCAGTGTTTCAACAAACTTTTTCCATTTGATCAGAAACTGCCATGGGGACGTTTTATACACCGCCACAAATTCATCCCGTTCATAAGAGAAAACCTTATGAAGGCGCGGATCATGCAAAAGGAACGCGGCCGTACGCGCATTACCAATATAACTGATGGAAATCGACGGATCCTGCGCCTTGATGGCAGCCACAAGCGGCGTTGAAAAAAGCACATCCCCGATCCCGAAGGGGTTTACGATCAGGACTTTCTTCATGAGGCCAGCGTTCGATAAACCGCCAGCACATCCTGTGCATGAGACTGCCAGCTGAAATCCCTGGCACGCGCACACCCTTTTTCAGCGTACAAATGCCTCTCCACCTCAAGGCTGACAAGACGTTTAAGTGCTTCGGAAAGACCTTGCGGGTCATAGGGATCAATGATAACCGCCGCTTCCGCCGCCACTTCGGGGATGCCGCCTCTGTCTGTGGCAATAACAGCCGTTCCTGAAACAAACGCTTCAACCATAGACTGCGGAAACCCTTCATGAAAAGACGTGATGATCGCCGCTTCGGCATTCTCCAGGACAATCTGCAATGCTTTCTCGGCCATAAATCCCGTGATGACCACCTTGTCGCGGATACCCAGCATCCCGATCTTGCGTAACGCGCGATCATAAGCCCCTTGCACATTGGCAATCGTCCCCGTAAAAACCAACGTGACATCATCGGTTACCTCGCGCTGATAACGGGCAAAACCATTCAGCACCAAATCCAGATTGCGGCGCTTGTAATTCAACCCCGAACAATTGATCACATAGCGTTTTCCCAGTAAATGATACTTGCGCAAAATATCGTTTTCTTCTTCGGGCGTAATATCGCCTTCATAAATACGTTCCGCCCCGTAAGGCGATACGACCACTTTTGCAACAGGCACATGGCACAAGCGCACGATATCCCTGGCGCTAACCTCAACACCTGTCATGATGCGCCTGGCCTTGTGCGCCCAGTATAAACTGCGTAATTTATACCGCCATGCCCGGCTCCAACTCCTGAATGTGTTAAGCCGCCAGGGGGCCAGGTCATGCGCTGTAAAAACGGACGGGCACGGCGGATGAAAAAAAGGTATATCCAGCCCGCCGGGTTCATGAAAAATATCAGCATCGTATTCCTTGAGCAAGCCGGGCAAATGTTTTTTAGCCCACTTCTTCTGCTGATGGTGCGGCAGGTCAACAACCACACGCCGGATGCGCGGATGGTTGATAAAAAGATCATAATCAACGCATATCTTGTCCGGCGCAAATAAAACCACCTGCAAACTCCCGTCGATCTCAACCAGGCGGCGCACCAGCCTGACCAGATAATTCGCCACGGCTGAACGTTCCCTTGTCAGACTTGCCGCATCAAAACCGATCCTCATGTGCGCTGCTCCTCATCTAATCTCCTCTGCCACCAGGCGATCATCCCGTCAATGGCCTCATCAATCCCGTATGAAAACGAAAAACCCAATGAACACAATTTCTCATTATCCCCGATAATAACCGGATTATCAATCGGCCGCAGGAGCGCAGGGTCAACCTGAAAGTCCGCCGGAATGCCCGCCTTGGAACAAATGAGTTCCAGAATATGGCGCAATGTCACGCCCCGGCCGCTGCAAACATTATAAACCTCACCGGCCTCCCCCTTGTCCATGATGCAGGCATACGCCTTGATCACATCACGCACATCGACAAAATCACGCACCACATCCAGATCCCCGCAAATAATCTTCATCTTCTTGCCGCGCATAATTTCAACCGCCTGGCGCACAAATGAACTGACCACAAACCGGTCAGTTTGCCCCGGGCCGATATGATTGAATGAGCGTGTGCAAACAATATCCATGCCATACCCTTTGGCAAAAACCCGTGAAATATGCTCCTGCGCCACACGGGCTATCGCATAAGGGCTCATGGGATTAAGAGGCCGGCTTTCTTTCAACGGCACATCCTCCTGCGTCACCGGGCCATACTCTTCAGACGAGCCCACCGAAAGAATGCGGCAGTTTAAACCTGAAACCCGGACCGCTTCTACCAGATTAAGGAAAATATTCGTATTATTGACAAAGCAATCTGTCGGCTGCTGCCAACTGGTACCCACAGAGCTTGCCGATGCCAAGTGCACAATCCGCTGCGGATTTTCCTGTGCCACGACCCGACAGATCCCGTCATGATCCATGAGCGACATTTGATGAAACCCCGCGCAAGGCAGCGTCCTGGCCGGCCGATACGCGTCAACCCCCACAATGACGTCCCCGCACGCCGATAAATGATCCGCCAGGTATGCCCCGGCAAAACCGGAAATGCCTGTCACAAGGTACTTCATGCCTTCACCTTTTTTGCCATGACCTGGCGGTAAACTTCCAAAGCCCCGTAGGCCAAATCATCCCATCGAAAAGCTTTGACACGCTCCAGGCCTTTCTGCCGCAGCAGGTCACGCTTCTGAGCATCCATCATCAAAGACTGCAGCTCTTTGGCAAACACATCCGGCCGTGTCGGATCAACCAGAATGGCCGCACCGCCAGCAATCTCGGGAATAGATCCCCGGTCATTGGCCATGGTCGGCAATCCGCACGCCATGGATTCCGTGAGCGGCAGGCAAAACCCTTCATGCAGCGAGGTAATTACCGAAACCATGGCTCCTGAAAGAATAGCCTTCAGTTCCTTGTCCGCCAGAAAACCCGTTATAATCACCCGGTCCTCAATACCCTCCTCGGCAATCTTCTCCTGAACATGCAAAAAGAAATCATCCTGCTTTAACACGATACCGGTAATAACCAAATACACATCAGCGCCAGACTCACGCAAATACTGGCCAAAACCCTCCAGGATAAAATCGGGATTACGGCGCAGCTGGTTTAAGCCGCCCATATTCACCACATACTTCTTGCCGAACAAACTATACCCTTTAAGGATATCATCCCTTTCCCGCAAAGGGATATCCTTGCTGTAGATTTCATCCGCGCCAAGCAACGTTACCTTGACTTTCTTTGCCGGGACATGGCAAAGGCGCACAATATCCCGCTTGCTCGCTTCAGATATCGTCAGCACCGCCGAGGCCGCATGGGCCCAGACAATATTCCGGAATTTATACCGCAACTCCTTATACGGTTTGCGAAAAATACCCGGAACAACCCAGGGGATCAGATCCATGATCGAAATAACCACCGGACACGGCGTTAAAAACAACGGGCCATCCGCATTAAAAGGCTGATGATAAATATCAATGCGGTATTGCTTGAGTATGGATGTCATAAACGGCGCCGGCCAACGACTTAAATCCTGCGCCCCGCCCGGAACAACAACACCGGATACACGTTCATATTTGAGCACATGCGCATAGTCTGACAACAAGGGTTGAGGAGAAAAAAGGATCAACTCAATCTTATTGTCCAATAACGGCAAATGCTCCAGCAAATGCAAAAAATACGCCACCCCGCCGCATTTTGGTACTGTCAATATCCTGGCATCAAAACCTATACGCATTTTCCCCTCCTGAACAACAATAGAATCCCATTTGTTCTAATCCTTAACACCTGGCGTTGTTTCCAGCGCAATATCCTGAAGAATATCCCGGTGCTTTTCCATATTAACACATACAAAATTCAATGACCAACACCAATCCCGCGGCGTCGTGCCATGATTACGCAGGAATGAATTCCGCTTGCGGCTTAAATAGTAAATGAACTGCCCGACCCATTTCCAGCACGCCCCATCCGCCGCCGCTATCTTGCGGCAAAATCCATTGAACATGGTGTTCTGCCCCCACCAGGCCTGGCGTGTAACCGTAAACCCGTTAAGTTTCAGAAAAAGCTCAAAATTCCTGAATTCAAACAAACCCGGATAAATATACCCGTGCAGGCTTTTCGGATTGGGGATGCTCGCGATGAACGTCCCGCCTTTTTTCAGAACACGCTTGATCTGACTGATGCAATGATACGGATTTTCAAGATGTTCAAGTGTTTCCAGGCACAGGACAACATCAAAAGAATCATCAGCAAAAGGGAATACAGCCCGGCTGATATCAACAACCTCGCAAGGCAAACCCTTTTGAAGGCACAGGTCTTTACCGGTCTGTGCTGCGTCCACCCCCTGGATCTGATGGCCGGCATCTTTAAGCATCCTCAACAATGTCCCCTCACCACAGCCGACATCCAGAACCCTCACACCGGATATGCCCGCCATCAACTCCTTCATCACCCAGGTAAAACGTTCATCACCACCGATGGCCGTCAGCTGTTTTTTATAATAATCATGGTACGCGTCCCGAGCATCTTTCATAAAAAATCCCCTTGAAGAATCATTCTGACCTCTTGAGCTTATCGCTCCACACACGCCGCTTCATGATTTCCTGGCCCTGATAAGGCAAACACAAGCTGTTTTATCCACAGAACTGACCGCTTGCGCCCGGTCCTGGGGGCATACCTGCCAATGATTATTCAAACAATCAGGATTTCTGACACTCATGAAATATTTCTGTTCTTCGACTTTAAAATTACCCAGAATTCCTGCCAGACGTGCCGCATCATAAGTTCTTTGCACACCCCCGACTGTCGGAACTCCAAAGGGCACTGTTAAGAAAAAGAGTCCGTTCTTTCTTAGAACACGGGCTATTTCTGCCACGACCCTGGCATCACCGGATTCCTGATGCAAAGGATCATTATAATGCCCTATGCCCACATGCTCCAGCATGGAAACACACGTCACGGCATCAAAAGAATCCTCTTCCAATGGCATTTTAGTCGCGTCTGATTGACAAAACTGAAGTCCCGGGAAGGAAAAAGAATACTGACGAAAATCCAACCCTGTCACCGCATAACCCAAACCAGCCATCTGCATCGGCAGAATGCTTTCCGAACAACCGACATCCAGAATTCTGGCATTGCGCGGCAACAACGCCAATCCCTGAATTACAAAAGGCAGTTCAACAATCCGTTCATTAATATAAACAGCCTTCACATTCTGATCATAGGAAAACCTGCTCCAATTAAATTTCTTTTTCGTCCGTACAAAAACAGGATTATTAATATCAAAAGCATGCGTATTCTTAACCATTTTACTCCCTCTCATGGAACCAACATCCCTTTAATCTTGGCTTTTTCCCAAATCTTGATCCATTTGATTTGCGGCCCGATCACATTGCAAACACACCAAACTAAACCCGGTATCCCGTCTCGGAAACCCTGCTTTCTTACATATAGTTTCCAGAATACTTTTAAAGACTTCCACATCAAACGGTAACGGATCTCCTTCTGGCTAACACATCGTTGCGTTTGACAATATAATTCAGCCTCATGTTCACCATAGGTCACGGCCTTCATCAGCATCGGTGTCATTTCTTCAAATGGATAATGCAAAATATCCGCATCAATCCTGCCGGATGCCCCCTGAAAATCCAAAAGCTCATGCACGGGCTTGTTAAACTTCACCTTATCCTTGCGGTAAACACGCCACACGTACTCATAAGCCCCCGCATGACGGATACGACACCCCATCAAATGATTCAACCGGCGCAGCTGGAATATCACCTCATCGGGTGAGCCCTCCAGCCTGTGCTTGATCATCTGCACGGTCTTAACAGGAACTTCTTCATCAGCGTCCATCCAGAGAATCCATTCACAGGATGCCTGATCAGCCCCGAAATTCCGCTGAGCCGAAAAGTCCTGCGCCAACGGACGCCGGAAAACTTTCGCACCAAATTCATTTTCCGCGATCGCACAGGTTGTGTCCGTGGACATATCATCCACCACAATAATCTCATCCACCCAGGATCGTACCGACGTCAAAGCCTTCCGTATCCTGCCGGCCTCATTCTTCGTTATAATAACTGCTGCAATCCGGCTCATGCCCTGCCCATGATTTGATTAACCACGCCCCACACCTCATCTACCGAAATCTTGTCCATACCCGCCTGTTGAATCACACGATGCCCCTGACCCCACGGCCCCCAGCGCTCCGGATTCTTGCCCGGCATGTCATTTCTAAAAAGCGCCACCACAGGAGTGCCCACGCACGCGGCCAGATGTACGGGGCCGCTGTCACAGGAAACCAGGCAGCGGCAATAACCCAACAGGGCCGCGGCCTCCATCAGCGTTGTTTGCCCCCTTAAATCAAGGACATTTTTTCCGGAAAAAACAATATCCGCATGCCAATCTTCAGGTTTTCCGATGATGAGGATCCGTCCTGGAAAATCTGCCGACAAACCCTCAACCAGCTCCCCGAATCTTGCCAGCGGCCACTGCTTGATGGGATCACTGGTCCAGGGATGAACAGCCATCACCATCTCCCGGGGATCAACCTCGAACTTCTTTATAACCGCTTCTTTTGTATCCGGCGGGATATTTAATGCCAGTGTTTTATTTTCCGTCACAGCCCCCAGCAGGCCTGCCAGCTCAAGATTATGCTCCACCTCATGCCGTAAACCAACATGTTTTTGATCTTTAATAGTTCGGGTCAGCAGGAAATGATGTTTGCGGGCATACCCGGCACGCACCGGGATCCCTGCCCAAAAAACAACATGATGCACTTCACGGGAAGGGTTAAGCACCAGTGCCATGGCATATTTTTCATGCCTAATGCGGGCAATGAACGCAAGCTCCTCCCACCACGGCAAACGGCCAAAGGGACGCACCAGGACCCTGTCAATGAAGGACACCGCCCGCGCCAATTCCTCAACAGCGGGTGAAACCACCACATGCAACTGATCCTGAGGAAAAGTTTCCTTAATCGCCCGAAAGACAGGGATATTCAGCAGGAATTCCCCGAAACGGTCATTTCTGATAGCCAGTATCTTCTTCATTGATTGAAATGATAGCTCGCCAACCTGGCGTACAGGTCGGAAGATTTCATCAGTTCATCATGCTCGCCTTTTTGAACCACACGTCCCTGGTCCATCACAATAATACAGGAGGCATGCCGGATCGTGGACAGGCGATGCGCAATCACGATGACCGTACGGTTTTTCATCAAATTATCCAGCGCCTGCTGCACAAAATGTTCGGATTCCGCATCCAGGGCCGAGGTCGCTTCATCCAGAAGAAGAATCTTCGGATTTTTCAAAATAGCACGCGCAATGCACAAACGCTGCTTCTGCCCCCCGGATAATTTAAAACCACGGTCACCCACCACGGTATCCAGCCCGTTGGGTAAACGATCAATGAACTCGGAAGCCAATGCCTGACGAGCCGCTTCATTGAGCTCCTGATCGGTAGCATCCAGTTTGCCATAGCGCAGATTATCACGGATCGTTTCATTGAATAAAACCATATCCTGGGTGACCAATCCCGCATTCTGACGCAGCGAAATGATCGTCACCTGCTTGATATCCTGGTCATCAAAAAGGATAACACCCTTATCCGGATCATAAAAACGCAGAATCATGTTCATGATCGTCGTCTTGCCGCAACCGGTCGGGCCTACCAGCGCCGTGGTCTTGCCGATTTCAAAATCATGCGAGAAATTCTTGATGATCCAGCGCTCTTCGTTCTTTTCATATTTAAACGACACATCATAAAAACGGATATACTTCTCCGGCGCATGGGCTACAACAGCCGAAGGCGCATCCACAATGGACGGTTTCCAGTCCAGGATATCATAAAGCCTCTTGGTCGAGGCCATGGCCTGCTGGATAATACCGTACACTGCGGTAAGCTTCTTGATCGGTCTCAGAATACTCATCAACGAAGTGAGAAAAAGCAGGAACACACCAAAAGACATTTTGCCTTCCATAACCTGCCGTCCGCCAACCCAGAAAACAATCACAACGGCGATCGCCGCCAGCAACTCCGCCACAGGCGTCATGAGCAAATTACGGCGTATACCTTTTATGATCGCCTTGTAATAGCGCTTGTTGATCTCGTCAAAGCGCTTTATCTCATGCTCCTCGCGCGAAAACGCCTTGACGATCGAAACTCCCTGATTTGTTTCCGCCAGGATCGAATTAAGGTCTGCCATGGATTCCTGCGAAAAAATAGACTGCTTCTTGATCGTCTTGCCAATGCTGAAAATCAATATCCCGTTAAGCGGAAAAACAACCAGAACGATCAATACCAGCTTCCAGCTGATCGTAATGGCAATAATCGTAAACATCACAGCCAGGAGTGACTGATAAACAATATCCGTCAAGCCGTAAGAAATCGCGTGCCCTATGAAAGAAGCGTCATTGGTGATACGCGACATAAGCTCACCCTGGCGCTTTTGACTATAAAAATCCAGCGACAACATCTGGTATTTGCGAAACAAGTCACCGCGGGTATCGGCCACCGACTTCTGGGCCACTTCATTCATCAGATAACCCTGGATATAAAAAACAACGCCTTTCAACAAAATAAAAAGCGGAATAATGAAAATGATCCCGTAAAAGATCTGGTTGCGGTCAAGGCCGTTAAGGCGGTCAACCCATTCCATCACAAACGGCGGAATCCCCTTGGGAACAATAATCAGTTTGTTATTAAAGATCCTGTCGGCCAAAGGGACAATGGCACCCAGCTGGGCACCTTCAAAAAGGGTAGACACCAGCATGCACACAATCCCGCCGATAAGATACTGGAAATTGCGGCGCGCCAGATAGATCATTCTGAAATAATCTTTAATATGTCACTCCTTGTTTCTGAAGAAACCCTTCGACAACACCAACCACATGATCCAGTTGTTCCACCCCGATATCCTGATGGATCCCGATATGGGTCCCGTGATCACTGCAATATTCCGCTTCGGGAAAATCTCCCGGCTTATACCCCAGAAATGCATAACTGGAGCACTGTGTCGGCATGGAATAGAACAAATTGCGCGAATCCACCCCATTGGCTTCAAAACAGGCCACCAGGTCTTCTTTACTAAAACCTGCCCCCTCACGCACAATGATCGAAAAAGCATGCGGACCGAGCTTTTCATGCGCATCTTCAGCCAATGTTATAAAAAACCTGCTGAACTTCCGGAATTTTTCGATGAGATACAACATGTTACGGCGGCGACTGGAAAGGATGTCCTGAAAGATATCAATATTCCCCAACCCCACCGCTGCTTCAAGTTCATTCATTTTAGCGGAAAAACCGATGCGCTCAAAGGTAAATTTTCCTGTCATCCCGTGATTACGCAAGGACTTGAGCACATCAGCCATTTTGTCGGAATTTGTGATAACCATCCCGCCTTCAATGGTCGTCACAATGTGGGCCGCATAAAGGCTGAAACAGGCCATATCCCCCATAGCGCCGACTTTCTCCCCATGATACTCGGCCCCGTGCGCTTCGGCCGCATCTTCAATAACATGCAAACCGTGCTTTTTCGCAATGCTTCTGACCGCATGCATGTCCGCCGGCTTGCCCATCAAATGCACCGGCATAATAGCACGCGTCCTGGGGGTGATCCTGGCCTCAATCCTGGATGGATCAATATTAAGGGTCTGACGATTAACATCCACAAAAACCGGTGTCAGTCCGGCCTGAAAAACCGCATTGCCTGTGGCCACAAAAGAAAGTGCGGGCACAATCACTTCATCCCCGCGTCGGGCGCCAAAATCATACAATGCCGCACAAGCCAGGGCATCAGCATCCGTGCCGCTGGAAACAGCCACGGCATGTTTAACGCCAAACAGGGCCGCAAATTTCTCTTCAAATTCTTTAACGTATTTTCCCTTGGTCACCCATCCGGTATCCAAGGCCTGATTGATCAAGGTGCGCGCTTTGGGGGTGATGGATACTGTTCCAAAGGGAACTTTATAACATGCCTTTTTTGATTCCTGGCCATCTTGTATTTTCATTTATTCCTTCCTTAAGGGCGCATGCAATGCGCCCCTACGGTAACAATGCAATGCCCCTACGGTTTGTTTAAAATCATTTCGTTTAAATGCGCCTTGGCCCACTCGAAGCGTTCCGGCGTACCTATATCAATGAAAGGCGCATCGATTTGATAGGACATAAAATGCTTGCCGATCAATTGGGGAAAGAAATCATACTCGATCGAGAACCGCCCGGCCGGCATCTGTGCGAACACATCTTTATTGAAACAATAAACACCGGCATTAATGTACTGCACCTGATCCGTAACGAACTTTTCCTTGAAAGCCGTGATCTCGTGTTTTTCATTACTAACGATCGTCCCGAAATCCTTGTTACCTTGCACACGCACCGCACTCAACGTTGCCTGTGCCTGATGCTTTTGATGAAACGCCAGAAGCTGTGCATACACCACCGGCGTAAAGCAATCACCGTTAAGCGCAAACACATGATCCTCTTGAACAAACGACAGTGCATTTTTCAAAGCACCGCCCGTACCCAAAGGCTCGTTCTCAACGGAGAAATGAATCTTAACCTGGCTGAACTTGGCTTGATAATGGGCCGCAATGGTTTCCGCTTTATAACCCGCGCATAAAATAATCCGTCCGGCGCCCTGCTTGATAAGATAGCGCAACAGGAAATCAAGGAATGGCTCTCCCTGAACCTGTGCCATCACTTTGGGGGCATCGCCCGTCACGGCACGCAATCGCGTTCCCAACCCGCCGCATAAAATCATGAAATCTGCTTTCACCTATCCCCCCTATTCCTTGAGGGCGCATGCAATGCGCCCCTACGCATTAAACAACGACACCTGAATTGGGTTGATAGAAAATGATCTGACTCCCCAATGTTTCAAACTTGAAAGGTATTTCCAAAAGATCCCCCAATGCCTGACGCACCGCCTCCTTCTGGTCTGGCCTGGCATAAATCAGCACAAACCCGCCACCGCCCGCCCCAAGCAATTTACCACCCAAGGCACCCGCCTTCATCGCCCTGGCATAAATCCCGTCAATGTGCTCCGTCGTGATTTTGTCCGAAAGTGAACGCTTCAATTGCCAGCTTGCATGCAAAAGCTTCCCGAACTTATCCCAATCACAATCATTCAGGCATTGGATCGCCTCGGCAACCAGGCCATGCATGGCGGTGAGTTCTTTCTTACGACGGGGCATATTGTTCAGCTGATGCACCGCAATCTCGGAAGCCGTCCGCGAGAATCCCGTGAAAAAAAGCATCATATGCTCATGAAAAACACCCAGATTCTCTTTCGTGAGCGTGACCTTGCGCACACTCAAATGACCATCACCGCCAAATTCAATATGATCAAACCCGCCGTGAGCCGCCAAAACCTGATCCTGGCACCCCACATGTTCGCCGATCATGTCCTGTTCAATGTGGATCGCCTCTTTGGCCAAAAGATCCTTGGTAGTCATAATGCCTTTGAGGGCATAAAGCACATTCAAAAGCCCGACGGTGAACGCCGAACTGGAGCCCAGTCCAGTACGGGCCGGAAAATCCCCGTCATGATGAATCTCGATCCCCTCATGAATATTCAGAAAACGCAGCGTCTCGCGCACTGCCGGGTGATTGATCTGGTCAATATGCTGAATATGCTCCATCTTCGAATAGATGATCCGTGAGCGATGCTCAAAAAAAGGCGGCAGATACCGTGCCGTGATATAGCAGTACTTGTCAATCGTCGTAGCCAGAACAGCCCCGGGCTGGTCCTTGAACCAGGCCGGATAATCGGTGCCCCCGCCGAAAAAAGAAATACGAAACGGTGTGCGGCTAATGATCATAATCAACAGCTCCAGATTCTAGATATTGGCGAACTGATTGCGTTTAAGCACCTGATACGCCTTCACAAGCTCCCTGATCCCATCGGACAATGACACATCCGGCTGATACCCCGTCCGCTCAATCTTGGCATTGGAAACCACATAATCACGCTTGTCCGGATCCTCCCCCACAGCCGCCTCAACAAAGTAAAAATCAGGAACATGCTGCCGGATCTGTTCGCACAATTCCATCTTGCTAAAATTCGCATCCGAAAGCCCGACATTATACGGCTCATTCTTCATCTGCTCGAAATGTTCCAGCCCATGCATAAAAGCCTTGGCCACGTCGCGCGTATGAATAAAATTACGCTTGAAATGTGCCTCAAATAAAACAATGAACCGGTCATAAACAGCACGATAGGTAAAGTCATTCACCAGAAGATCCAGCCTCATCCTGGAACTGGCCCCGAAAGCCGTGGCCAGGCGCAAGGTGATCCCGTGCCCGCTATCCAAAACAGCTTTTTCCGCATCCACCTTGAGGCGTCCATATAAAGAAATGGGACGCAGCGGGGTTTCTTCCGTGCAAAACTTGCCCTTTTCCCCGATCCCGTATCCACTATTTGTTGTCGGGAAAATAATACACTGCTGTTTGGATGACATCTTGACGATCATCTCAACAGCCTCCAGCAAGATCGACTGTGCCCCCAGCGGGTCCTTGGCACACAAAGGTGCCCCGGTCAAACAAGCCAGGGGAAAAATAGCATCCGCACTCTGAACAAGTTTCCCGATCAAGGATTTGTCCCTTGCATCTCCACGGACAATCTCAAGACGATGGTGATGGCACACCTCCAAAAGCGGTGTCTGGTTATACATGAAATTATCCAGAACCACCACCTCATGCCCCGCTTCCAACAACCGCGGAACCATCACAGACCCCAGATATCCCGCCCCACCTGTCACCAGAATCTTCATCTCATGTCTCCTCTTTCAACATTGAAACCCGCAGCACCTGCCCCATGGCGGCGATCATGGCCATAAAAACAGGTGCCAGGGGAAAGCCATAGCGGATATCTACGAAAAACAACATATACGAACCAATAAAAAAAATCACGAACAAAACCGCAAACAAATCCGGCATCCGCCGATACCTGAACGCACGCCAGGCGGTTGACAAGAGCCCCGCCAGGCTTAAAACCGCGAACACAAAACACAAGGTATAAACAACAGCATGGTTGGTAAAGAACCGTGCCAGCGCATCCGGGTATTTGACAAAATAAAGCCTGTTCTCCCAGAAAAACATCTTCATCCCCTCAATCCCTGCAAAGAAGACTTCCTGAAAAGGATGTTCACGCATCAAACCAAACGCTGTCATGAGAAACATCTGCCGCCGCTGCGTATCTGAAAACCCCTCTGCCCGTAATTGCTGCCCGTACTGATCATTGATCTTATCCGAGGTCAGCGCCGACCAGAAAGCACAGCTGGCGCCATAATATTTCTCGCATATCCCCAAACGCGGTGCCGCCAATATGGCCTGGGGAATCAGATGCAGGGCCTGCGGATGCAGACGACGAACCGTATTGCCCAACAGCGCCACATCCGCACGATTGGTAATAGCATAATTCCCATTACCGCGCCAATTCAGAAACTTATGGTTTTCAACATAAGCCCCCATCATGAGAACACCGATCAGGCTCACCAGAAGCGCCCTGTAAATCTGGCGCGCATGCTTAAGCCAAAGGCCATGGATCACACAGGCATAATAAGGCATCAACAAACCAACAAACACCACGGCTAATGACGCTTTCACCATGGCGGCAAAAATAAAGAGCACGCTCGCCAACGCTGTATACCCGAGAAGATAACAAACACTCCGTTGGCTGAATATTTCCTGCCAGGCATAAATCAGCCAAATGATCCCCCATATCACAAAAGGATATACCGCCGCTTCAGACCACAACCACAACGTGCTGTTAACAATCGCCGGTGATACCCCAAGGTACCAGGCCCCCCCAAGCGCCCACCAGCGCCCTGCCCCCAGCAACCTGGCCAAACGATACGTCCCGGCCATGGCCAGGGCCAGCTCGATCAAAAGAAAAACTTTTAAAATATAGTTGTAACCAACCCCCGAGACCTGCTCCAAACGCATGGCCACCGAAATCAAAAACGGAAAAAACGGCTCACGATTAAGCTCACGAAAATACATACCCCAGCCATTTTCCATGATCAAACGGCCAAGATTTTCATATCCCAGCGCATCGTAAATGAGCACCGGGCGGGTCATCACCACAAGGTATGCCCAGTAAAGAAAAAGCACCATGAACGGGAAAATTTTGATCAAACGCCCCAAACAAACTCCTCCCCCAGGACTACCCCTGACGCAGCGTCTGCACTGTTTGCTGCACGCCTTCTTTTAAAGGCATTTTAGCCATCCATCCCATGGAGCGCAGCCGTGAGGTATCCAGGAGCTTGCGCATCACCCCGTCAGGTTTGGAAGCATCCCAAATGATCTCGCCCTTATACCCGGACGCATCCGCAACAATCCTGGCCAGATCACGTATCGGCACTTCTTCACCGCGGCCTATATTAATCAAAGCCTCATCATCATATTCTTCCAGCAGAAAAACACAGGCGGCAGCCAGATCATCACCAAAAATAAATTCCCTCCTGGGAGAGCCCGTACCCCACAAGCCTACCGAAGGATCCCCCTGACGCACCGCACGATCGAATTTCCCGATCAACGCCCCAGCACATGCGCTTCTTCAATGTTTTCACAGCCGCCGGGGCCATACACCGTAGCCGGCACAGCCGCGATCGCATTAAAACCGTACTGACGCCGATACGCCTGGCACATGACAACCCCGGCCGCCTTGGCCATGGCATAAGCCTGGCTGGAGGGCTCCAGCGGCCCCGTCATAAAACTAGTTTCACGGATCGGCTGCGCACATTCTTTGGGATAAACACACGATGCGGCCAGAAATAAAAGCTTTTTAACGCCGCACCGGCAAGCCGCATCAATAATATGCGTCTGCGCCAGGATGTTTTCCCGGATGAATTCGGCCGGCTTTTGCTGGTTAATCCCGATCCCGCCGCTACGCACCGACGAAAGGATCACGGCATCTGGCCGTTCCCGTTCAAAAAACACACTCGTGTGAACCTGATCCAGAGGATCAAACGCCTGTGACGGATAAACCCCCAGGAACCCACGGGCCGAAAAATAACGGCGCAGGGAGACTTCGGTCACATCCCCGTTTCCCACCATCACGATCTTTGTCTGCGGTGTCAATTTCATTTGTCGTTATAATGATTCCCATGCTCAATCAACAGCACAGGCCTGGGATCCGGACGCGTGAACGCGTGCTCATAAGCCGGAAAAATATCCCCGGGCTCATTCAATTCAATGACATCCATATGCGGCAGCATCAGACGAAACGCCTCGGCATAATTGCCAACATGCTGATGCCCCGGATGAACCGGTTTGTCCGGCCCGACGGCCACACGGATGATCACCCGCAAACCGACCCGTCCATCCGTAAGGTCCTGAAACTTGTCCAGGGTGTTGGCCATATCCCCAGCCGCCAATAACAGAAAATTCTGGCGCGGATAAATACTGACCGGGATATACCCCCCCAGGGCCAGACCAAGGGAAAACTGCATCTGAAAACTTTCATTCACCGGAAACTCAACCGCCTTCTCAGGTGGAATATCGCGCAAGGTCTGATACATGAACGTCCCCGGGACACCCGCCGTCTGCCCAACAAAGATAACATCCGGATGCTGCGCCAGCCATTCCATCGTCCTTTTTAATTCATCAAAATATTTCATGATAAGTAAGTGATATTAAAATTTAACAAGCCGTCCAAGCCCTGAATGAGGCCAGGCATTCGTGTACTGAAAATACTCGATCTTGCTTTCAAAACGCGTCCCTTTAAACCACGGCTCAGGAGATCCCCAGGCCGTACGGGTATCCGTCATCACACTAAGTCCGTTATCCGAAACAACAAAAACCGCCGGCAGGTCGAAATTAACCGCATACTTAACAGCTTCATGAAAGATTCCGGTCTCGGAAGACATGTCCCCGCAAAACAAAAACACACGCCCCTTCTGCCCCCGGCGCTTCAAGGCCCATGCAGTTCCTGTGGCGACCCCCATAAGGCTCCCGACGATACCGGAACAGTAAATATGATGCTCCGGAAAACAAAGCGAAATGCTGCGCCCGTCCAGGATCGCCTGCCGGATTTCGGGCGCGGGAACCCCCTTGAGCAGGCAAAGTTCATGCGAATCCCAGAAACCATAAATGAAATCATCCGGCCCGATCGCATATTTCTGAAAAATATCAATGAGCATCTGTTCACGCCCGGCACGCAAATGAACCGGGGCCTTGATAAGCCCCTGGGCAAAAATATCGGCAATCTCATTCTCAAACTTAACAAGGTCTTCTTTAATCAGCATCACTTTGCCCGTGCTGGATTCGCCTTAAACCAGTCTATTGTCATTTTGAGTCCTTCACGCAACGGCACCTTTGGTTCCCAGCCCAGTTTCCGGCGCGCCAGAGTAATATCCGGCTGGCGCTGCTTGGGATCATCCTGCGGCAGCGGCACATATTTAAGCCTGCTTTTGCTGCCGGTCAATTCCAAAACGATTTTGGCAAACTCGTTCATGGAGAATTCAACAGTATTGCCGATATTGATCGGACCTTCTTCCCTGGAAAAAAGAAGCTTAAGGATACCCTCAGCCTCATCGGCAACATAACAAAATGAACGTGTCTGCTTCCCATCACCATAAACCGTTAACGCGCGGCCATGAAGCGCCTGGTCAATGAAATTGGGAACCACACGACCGTCATTGATATTCATGCGCGGACCATACGTATTAAAAATACGCACCACCCGCGTATCCACCTTTTTGGTGCGGCGATACGCAAAGGTCATCGCCTCGGCATAACGCTTGGCCTCATCATAAACACTGCGCGGGCCGATAGGGTTAACATGCCCCCAATACGTTTCCGGCTGCGGATGAACTTTGGGATCCCCATAAACCTCAGAAGTCGACGTCAACAGGAACACCGCTTTCTTGGCCCTGGCGATCTCCAGCATATTCTGCGTGCCCTGCGCGCCCACCATAAGCGTTTCAATGGGATGCGCATAGTAATCCACGGGGCTCGCCGGAGATGCACAATGCATCACATAATCGATCCTGCCCAGAACATCAAACGGTTCTGATACATCCTGCTTGATAAACGTAAAATCCTTATTCTTTAACAAATGGGCAATGTTGGCTTTTTTACCCGTGATCAGATTATCCGCACAAATAACTTTATACCCGCGCGCGATGAGCATATCCGTCATATGACTGGCCAGAAAACCCGCGCCGCCGGAAATGAGAACAACCTTCTTAACTGGCATGAACAGCTCCTTTTTGACCGCGGCCAATGCCGTAATACTCAAATCCAAGATCCGTCAGCGTTTCAGGCTCAAAGAAATTGCGGCCGTCAAAAATAATCATCTGCCGCATGGCTTTGCCCATTTTGGCCATGTCCAACCGGAGAAACTCATCCCACTCTGTAAGCAGCAAGAGCGCATCCGCCCCCTTGGCTGCCATGTAGGCATCCTTGCAGAACTTGACGCCTTTTAATTCAGGCCGCGCATTTTCCATGGCCTTGGGATCATACGCCTGGATCGCAGCACCCTCAGCCTGAAGCGCCTTGATGATATCAATCGAAGCCGCACGGCGCATATCATCCGTATTGGACTTAAAGGCCAGGCCCAGCACGCCGATGGTCTTGTCCTTGATATTCCAGACCTTGTCCTCGATCAGACGGATAAAAGACTCTTTTTGATCTTCATTAATCTCACGCACACTCTTGAGCAGTTTGAAATCATACCCGCTTTTTTCCGAAAGGCGCACAAATGCATCCACATCCTTGGGGAAGCAGCTGCCGCCGTAACCGATGCCGGCGTTTAAGAATGCCCGGCCGATACGCTTGTCGTATCCCATGCCTTCCGCCACTTTAAGCACATCCGCCCCGACACGTTCACACACCTGCGATACGGAATTGATAAAAGAAATCTTGGTCGCCAGGAATGAATTGGACGCATGCTTGATCATTTCAGCCGTGGCCACATTCGTCACAACAACCTTGGCCTTCAGCGGCTTGTAAACCTCTTTCAAAAGCTTCTCGGCCCGCTGTGATTCCACGCCGATAACAATACGGTCCGGATTCATGAAATCTTCCACCGCTGACCCCTCGCGCAAGAACTCAGGATTGGACGCCACATCAAAGTCAATCAGGCATTTATTGCCCTTGCGGTATTTGGCCCGTAAATTCAGCTTGATGGTGCGCACAATGCGATCCCCTGTCTGTGCCGGCACCGTGGATTTCTCCACAAGCAACTTGTAGGAATCCATATTCAGGGCAATCTCACGTGCCACCGCTTCAATATAACTTAAGTCCGCGTCACCGTTTTTCTTTGAAGGCGTCCCGACAGCAATGAAGATCACGGATGCCTTTCGGGTGGCCTCAGCCACTGAACCTGAAAAACTCATGCGCCCGTTCTGGCGGTATTTGCGCATCAAAGGCTCCAGGCCGGGCTCGTAAATCGGCACTTCCCCCGCATTAAGCTTCCTGATCTTTTCCGGATTATTATCAACACAAACCACATGATGGCCTATATGTGCCAGGCAAACGCCTGTAACAAGCCCGACATACCCTGAACCAATGATTGCTATATTCATGCCTATTCCTTATGATTAAAAGTCCTGCCGCAATGCTGCGCCAGGCTGCCTGCGACTGAACATGCTCCCGCTGCCGGTGGCCACCGACGGGAAAGCCTTTAGACGAAATATAAGCCAAAACTCGCTACCGCCATTATCAATCCCCTGCTTGTCCACATAGGCGATTTCAACTTCCCAGGAATGCAGATCGCGGATGAAGGCATAGCGCTGTTCCTGCCACTTGCCATCCCGTGCATCCATGCGTTCATAAATATAAGTGCGCCATTTGGGATTGAATGTGTACTCCCATTGAGCTGTCACAATATCATCATCATCGCGCGTATAACGCCGTGATAAATCCAAGGTCCAATTCTTCTGGCTGTTGAAATAAATATCCGTATTGGCTGTCTTCAAATAACTCCGGTCATTGTCATACGTTAACTCCGAATACAGGGTCAGATAATCGTTAGGCATAAAATCCGTCTTAAGGATAACATCACCGAAACTCCCGGAAGAAGGATTGTCTTTCAGGCGAAAGTTACTGCTCAAAAGGGCCCGTACCAGATCCACGCTCTTGCCATTGCGTTTGGTCTGTAACTTGTTCTCCAGGCCAAGGCTGAAATTGTCAATCTTGTCTTTGGCATCAATGGTGTCATATTGAAACAATTTGTCCGATGTCAGGGTCGGTTCATGCTGGTACATATACCCGATCGTCGGTGTGATAACATGGCGTAAACGGTTGACTTCTACACCGTATTTCTTGAAGTTGATATCATAAATCCTGTAAAACTTGGTGCTGATATCAGTCCCTGTCCGGAAAATCGTGCGCACCGTATCATCGTTGGCCCGGTACATCGTCCGTGAATAATATGTTTCCTCAGCCCCGACAAAAGGACGGAATTCCAGAAATGAAACCTTAAAAGGCCTTGACAATTCATTATCCGTATCCAAGCGCAGGGTATGGCGACGGTTATCCGAAGGACTCGCATCCTGCTGGGCCAATTCCACGGCCGTATTCGTACTTTTAAAATACAGATCCGTCTCACCAATCTTCTGATTTGACAGTGAAAAGCCGACTTCCGGAAGACGTTCAACACTCGCTTCAAACCTGTTAACGCGCATATCTGTTCGGATATACGATGTCGTCCCCGGTGTTACATGTGTCAACATGGCATATGTCGGAGGATTCTGGTCGGCATGGTATTCCTTTAAGAAATACTTCTCCAGAAATGTGCCATCGGTTTGCTTGTAATACTGTCCGATAAACGTATTGGACGGATCAATATCCCATTTATGGCGCAATTCAACACGGTAGCGCTGGCGCTCGATGACCGGTGCCGTATTATTGTCCCAGCCGCGGCGCGCATCTGTATTCTGCTCATTCATATAATATGTGCGCAAAAGACCACTGCCGAAAGGCTCTGCGTTATATCCGGCATCAATACCCCAGGCCAGACCTTTCAGCTCACGGTAATCCACATGATAGGTCGTATCAATGCGGTCGGTCAGCTTCGAATGATAGCTTGTCAGCAAAAATGCGCCGAATTCCCTTTTATACCCGGGGACCACACTGAAAAGCGGACGCTTGCCGCTGAGATCCTGCGTATACTTGGGCCAATACATCACCGGAATGCCGCCAAAATACATGACATTATCGCGTGCAATCGCCTTGTTGCCCGGATACACCTCAATGGTTCTTGACTTGACGCGGTACTCCGGATCATCAAAATCGCTGGTCGTCAAATAACCATTATTAACAACATAGTAATTATCACTCACCTTGACGATTGAACGCGCCTTGCCATAGATCGGATCCGCGATCAGCCGCGCATTGGTGAATTCACCTTTCTTCGTATTAAAATTATAAAAAGCCTTATCGGCCCAGATACTCCCCTTGTCGGAATTCAGGACAACATTACCCTGGGCATGTGCCTCTTTCTTGTCTTTATAGAATTCAAGCTTGTTGCAAAAAAGAACATCGCCGTTCTGACGTAAATAAACATGCCCTGAAGCCACAAACTTGCCTTCTTCCGCTTTATACTCGATCGAATCCCCGTTAAGTTCAACCGGGTTGGCATCTGATGCGGCATCATCGGCCAGAACCCATGAACCACCCCACACCACCGCCACGCTCAACCACAATGCTGTAACAAGAAATCTGATACCTGACTGTTTCATTTGGTCACCTAAGTCCACTTACGGTTATGAATGCAAAAGAACCCTGGCTCCGATAATCCCCGCATCATCATCCAGCTGAGCCTTGATGATACGCACCATCTCACCCTGTGTGCGCATGGCACGCTGGCGCAGCGTCCGCGCCATCGCCGGCTCAAGGAACGCAAAACTCCGGGAAACCCCCCCGCCAATGACAATCGCCTGCGGATTAAGCAGATTAACCGGACCCACAAGCCCTTGGCCGATACGCTCTCCGGCCATATCCCAGAATTTAAGCGCTTTATGCTTACCCTCAACCGCCTTGCCATAAATATCTTCAAGCTTTATATCATCTTTATTAAATAACTTCGCTGCCAGACGCTGAAGTTCCTTGTTACCCACATAACGCTCAAAACAACCTGACCCCCCGCAACCGCATGCCGGACCATCCCCATAGGGCATATGACCGATTTCACCGGCCGCAAAGCCAGGACCGCGGTAAATGGCCCCGCCAAGGATAAGGCCTGCCCCCACACCGGTACCCAGTGTGATCATCATCATATCCGTCAAGCCTTTACCGGCGCCAAACTGCCACTCGCCCAAGGTGATCATATTCACATCATTTTCCAGGCGAACGGGAAACCCGAGCTTCTTTTCCATCACCTTCTTAAGCGGCACATCTTTCCAGCCTGGGATATTCGGAAGGACACGCACCATGCCGTTTTTTACATCCACCAGGCCAGGAAGCCCGACACCGATCCCTTTAACAAAGGACTTGGATACTTTATCTTTACGTAAAAGGGCACCCACTGTTTCGCAAATAGCTGCTATCAGTCTTTCCGGAGTGTCCGAAACACGTTTGGTTGAAAAAGAAAGCCGGCTGACAATATCCCCCCTGGCATCCACAAGCCCAAGTTTCACATTTGTCCCGCCGACATCCACGCCGATTATATATTTTGACATATAATTATTAATGTATTTTATGTTTATAGAAACTTTTGAGGATTCATTCTACACAAAACAGGGATGTAATTCAATGAAAGACTTGCAGTTATGTGGGAATCGCGAATTGTAACTCATAGTGCGACAAAAATAAGCTTTAAGATCAATTGTTACCCTGCAAGCATTCCTTTGCCATTTCATTCGCCGTCTTGTAACCCAGAATCTTTCTGGGATAATTATTCATCCAGTCCTG
>JAZDPD010000075.1:0-2993 GCA_043798045.1 Candidatus Omnitrophota bacterium
GGCTGGTTGCTGTAGCACGCAAATCACCGCTTATTTTTATAAACACTTTTTTGTTAAAATACCCAACCACCTTCATCTGCTCAATATGCCCATTCATAAAAAAATCAGCATGTCCGGCATCATCACCGGAAACAACCTTAAACTTGTTCCTGATACCCAAACGATCTGAAAGCCCTTTAATCATGTCGAGCGCATAACGATCCAACAAATCTCCGGCAGCCGCATCAACCCCTGCCGCAAAGGGCATTATATACAATTTACCGCCCTTGGCCAAAACCCCTTGATCCAGGATTTCCAATGAAACACCACTCCCTCGGGCGAGGCTCTTGCCTTGTTTCTTAAAAACACTCACTGGCCACATACAGCCCGAAGAAAATACCGCCACTACAAATAAAATTAATAAACGTCTTTTCATAATCCGATTGTAACATGCTCTCAAAACCAGCTCAAGGATTTCAAAAATCATTTCCGGGCGCTAGCTGTTGTTAATGCTGCCAAACGAGAAGAAATCACAGGCGTCAAGGCTTCTGTACCCAAGCGCCATTGCCAGTTCCCCTTGACCGTCGAAGGCTTATTCATCCGGCCCTCAGCACCTGAACCAAGGATATCCTGGACAGGAATCACGGTTAAGAAGGCCGGTGAATGCAAAACAAGATCAATCATGACCCAATTGATCTCTTCAGGCCTGATTTCACGCTTGAAATACTCCAGCATGTTCTTTTTTTCCATGGCCGTGATATCCTGTGAATACCAGCCGCAAATCGTATTATTATCATGTGTGCCGGTATACGCCACCGATAGCGACAGGTAATTTTCAGGCAAATCACGGCTTTTCTTGTAATCATTATGAAAGGCAAACATAAGAACCCTCATGCCTGGCAATGCATATTTGTCCTTGAGCGCGTCAACATCAGGCGTAATAATCCCCAAATCTTCCGCAATAATGGGAAGATCAGGAAATACCTGCTGCAATCTTGAAAAAAGAGCATCACCAGGTACATCACACCATCGACCTTTGACAGCCGTTGCCTCTCCCGCAGGAATTTCCCAACACTGAGCAAAAGCCCTGAAATGATCAATACGAACAAGGTCAAAGAAATCTAGAATATGACGCATGCGCTTGACCCACCATGAAAACCCGTCTGCTGCGCATTTGGGCCAATCATAAACAGGATTCCCCCAACGCTGACCATCTTTACTGAAATAATCCGGAGGTACGCCAGCCACCAATGTCGGTTGCTTGAGCGCATCAAGTTTGAAATAATGCGGTGCGCACCAAACATCCGCACTGTCATAATTCACATAAATCGGAATGTCTCCGACGAGACCAATCCCCCGGCGTGAACAATGATCCTGAAGCAACATCCATTGGCGATAGAAAAGATACTGGCCAAACTTCTCACGATCCAACAAGTCTCTCATCGACAACATGATTTCCTGTAAAGCCTCAGGATGACGGTCACGCAGAGCCTCCGGCCAATCCACCCAACAAACGTGATTAAAACGCGCCTTGAGCACAACAAACAAGGCATGGTCATCAAGCCATTCACGCTGGGAAATACAAAAATTCTCAAAAGCGCGTGATTTAAAGCCACGCAACTTGTAAGCACCGTAAGCCCGGTCCAGCATCCACGTTTTCCGTGAATAAAGCTCGCCAAAATCAACCAGAGAACTCGGTGCCACCACGCACCTGGAAAGTTCCTGGCGCGTCAATAAACCATCTTGATACAATTTTTCAGGACTAATGAGAAGATAATTCAACCCAAACGCTGAATAGCTGCTGTACGGTGAATTCCCCTGTGCATTATCCGTCGGATTAAGTGGCAAAACCTGCCAATACCGCTGCCGCGCTTTTTTCAACCAATCAACAAAATGATACGCTTCCGGCCCAAGATCACCAATGCCAAAGCGCGATGGCAACGATGAAATATGACATAAGACCCCGCTTGAACGTTCTTTGTCCATCCACAACTCCCTAACACAAGAAAATATAATTAAAAACGGACACCCTTTTAAAGATGTCCGTATTATAACTTCCCCGCAAGCATTCAGGGAACAATTCTCATAAAAATCATGAGAATGAAACGCAAACGTCCTTCATTTCACGCACATTGAATTCCATCGTCGGCCGGAACAAATAAAACCCTTGAACAGCATCCACACCAAGCTCTGTCATCACATCAAGTTCTTCTTGCGTCTCAACACCTTCCGCAATCGAAATGATCTTGTTCTCTTTACAGAAGGCCACAATAAACTTAATGATGCTGCGCTTGACCGGATCCAGATGCGCCCCATGAACAATATGAATATCTATCTTGACCACTTCAGGCTTTGTTGTTGCAATCGATTCCAAACTTGAATACCCACCCCCAACATCATCGACAGCCAGGCTAAACCCCATATCCCGACACTGGTTCAAATGCTTCAGAAAAACATCATACTGACTGATCGCCGAACGTTCCGTTAACTCAAGGATCACCTTATCAACAGGAATTTTATTCCTGTTAAACATATCTGTCACTGTCTTGAATCTTGAGTTTTCCACAAGATGCGGACAACAATTAAAAAAAAGATGTTCACTTTTTGTGCGCGAAGAAACCATGTTAATGGCTTTTTCCCAACAGCACATCTCCAATGGATAGTACATGTCGTACTTGATCGCTGCCTTAAAAAGATCGTCCGCACTTTTAATAAAAGAATCCGTTGTGGGGCGACTTAAAATTTCCATCCCATAAAGACGAAACGGTTTGAGAAAGTATATGGCCTGAAAATGAGGATCAATGAGCCCTTTATCAATGATACGCGAAAGTTCGTGGACAATTTCACGTTGCCGATCTTGCTGAGTACTCTTGAGCATCTCATTACCCCTGCGCCAGAGCACCTCCATACGGGCAAACAGCTCTTCATTGTCAAAATCCATGCCCATGCAATCATCGGAAAATTCCCCGGCCAGAAGCGCCTTCCACTTTTCGCTGGTAGCGATCCATTGTTCT
>JAZDPD010000076.1:0-13272 GCA_043798045.1 Candidatus Omnitrophota bacterium
GCCGTGATCTCCAAGCAGGCCGGCATGGTCTTTTCTTCAATCACAAGGGAATGGTAACGTGTCGCCTCAAACGGATTGGAAAGCCCTTTAAACAGCTCCTTGCCGTCATGCCGGATACGCGATACTTTACCGTGCATAAGCTTCCCGGCACGGATAATCCTGCCGCCAAATGCATATCCAATGGCCTGATGCCCCAGGCAAACGCCCAATAGCGGCACCTTTCCGGAAAACATTTTAATGACATCCACGGAAATCCCGGCATGATCCGGGCTGCTGGGGCCAGGTGAAACCACGATCCGTTCAGGATTCAACCGCACGATATCATCCACTGTGATCGCATCATTGCGATACACCACAACCTCAGCCTTAAGCTCGCCAAAATACTGGACAAGATTATAGGTAAACGAATCATAATTATCGATCATCAGGATCATGATTATTCCTTTTCACGGCGGATACTGGCACCGAGTGCGATCAGCTTCTTGTCAATATTCTCATACCCGCGGTCCAGATGATACACACGCCGGATTTCTGTCTTTCCCTTCGCCACAAGCCCGGCCATAACCAATGCCGCTGATGCACGAAGATCCGAAGCAATGACCGGCGCGCCACAGAGTTCCTTGCCGCCTTCAATAATAGCACTCCCGCCTTCACGACGGATACGTGCACCCATGCGGTTAAGCTCGGCAATGTGCATGAACCGGTCCGGGAACACCGTGTCGCGAATAACGCTCACGCCATTGGCAAGCGTCATCAGCGCCATATACTGAGCCTGAAGATCTGTCGGAAAACCAGGGAAAGGATAGGTCGTGATGCTCATCGGACGAATCACCTTGGCTGGCTTGACGCGCACGCAATGCTTATCAGCCTGAACCCGTACACCGACTTTGGCCAAAATATCATCAAGCGCCATCAACTGTGAGTAATCAATATCCCGTATCACAAAATTACTGCGCGCCATGGCCGCCAGAAGAACAAACGTACCGCCTTCAATGCGGTCCGGCGATATCCTGTAGTCTGCGCCATGAAGCCTCCTAACCCCTTGCACAACAATCCGTGGGCTTCCCTGCCCCTTGATCCGCGCACCCATTTCATTCAGGAAATTGGCAAGATCCTCAATCTCCGGCTCACAGGCCGCACATTCAATCACAGTTTCCCCATCCGCCAGGGTTGCGGCCATCATGATATTAGCCGTTCCCAGAACCGACGGGCCTGAAGCTCCGCCCAAATACACGCGTGCCCCCTTGAGGCGCCCCGCCTTGGCAAGGATATAACCCGCATCAATATCAACCTTGGCACCCAAGGCTTCAACCCCCTTGATATGAAGATCAACCGGATGCACGCCGATAACACAACCACCCGGAAGCGATACCTTGGCTTCACCCAACTTCGTCAATAAAGGTCCTAATACGCAGATAGAACCTCTCATGGTCGAAACCATTTTGTAATCCGCTACAGAACTTATCTTGCCCTTGGTCATGATAATCAGCTTGTCCTTATCCCATTCAATATCTTTACCCAACGCCTTAAGGAGCTTGATCATGGTATTGGTATCTAAAAGCCTGGGAACATTGCGCAAAATAATGGTTTCATCAGTTAAAAGCGTTGCCGCAAGTACCGGTAATGTAGCATTTTTAGAACCGCTGATTTTCACTTCGCCTTTTAAAGGCTTCCCACCTTCAATGATGAGTTTATCCATAGATCTCTTTAATAGTTTAAAAGTTATTGAAAACAGCCGTAATACAACGATCACGGCCAGCATTATCCTCAAAGCATGTTATTTTATCCCAGCAAGACCCGATGGCAAAGAGATTTTGCAACTCTTTTGTCTGCCCGTCGCCATGCTCGACGGCCAGAACAGCATTTGATTTAAGAACCTTCCTGGAGGCAGGAATAATATATCGATAAAAATGAAGGCCATCAGCCCCGCCTTCCAGCGCCAGTTCAGGCTCATGCCGCACATCCAACGGTAAATGCAGCATGCCGCATGTGGAAATATACGGTGGATTGGAAATAACCGCATCAAACCTGTGCAACGTTTCATCCATAAACCAGAATACGTCACGTTCGACAAATTCAATCCGGTCAGACACCCCGTTAAGACTTGCATTGCGCCTTGCAAAATCAAGTGCCTGGGATGAAACATCAATGGCCACGACCCGGCAATTTGGCAATTCTTTCACCAGGGTTACAGCCAGACAACCCGACCCGGTCCCAATATCCAGAATAAAATAGGATGATTTCTGTTTTGCTTTAAGCTGCCGGATAAAAACATCAGCTAACACCTCGGTTTCAGGGCGAGGCACCAAAACCCCAGGGCCCACCTCAAAGCGAAAGCCGAAAAATTCCGTAAAGCCTGTGATATATTGCACTGGCTCACCTGCCTGACGGCGCGCGCGCATGACTTCAAGGCGCTTTTGTTGTTCATCATTTAATGTCGGCGGATGAAGGTAAAGCTCGGATCTACTGCAGTTTAAGATGGCTGTAAGAAATAGTTCGTCGTCGGTCATGGCAATTCCAAACGGGAACCTTATCCCGCATCACGGGCATCTTGTTCAGCTTTCATAAGGGCGTCAAAAATAGCATCCAAATCGCCTTCCATAACCGCCGGAAGTTGATGGATGGTAAATCCAATACGATGATCGGTCACACGGTGATCAGGAAAATTGTAAGTGCGAATCTTTTCGCTGCGATCACCGGTACCCACCTGGGTCTTGCGCGCCGCAGCTTCCTTTTTGGCACGCTCTTCAATGATCGATTCCTGCAAACGCGCACGCAAAACGCGCATGGCTTTCAAACGATTCTTAAGCTGAGAACGCTCATCTTGACACACAACAACTATATTCGTTGGAAGATGCGTAATGCGAATCGCTGAATCCGCGGTATTAACACTCTGTCCCCCGGGGCCGGATGACCGGTAAACATCAATCTTCAGATCTTTTGGATCAATCACAAGATCAACTTCTTCGGGCTCAAACAGAACGGCAACTGTGGCCGCTGAGGTATGGATACGTCCGGAGGCTTCTGTCTCAGGCACGCGCTGAACCCGATGAGTGCCGCTTTCCCATTTCAAACGACGGGAAGCCCCTTTGCCACTGACACTGAAAATAGCTTCCTTAAGCCCCTTTTCACCTTCACTAATAGCAATAGGGTCTATCTTCCAACCTTTTGAAGCCGCATATTTGCTATACATGCGGTAAAGGTCCCCCACAAAAATACTGGCCTCAACACCGCCAGTACCTCCACGGATCTCCATAATAACATCAAGGTCTTTTTCATTCTTGGAAGGATCAAAATAATCGTTGATCTCTGCTTCCAGGGCACCGAGAGAGCCTTCAAGTTCGACAAATTCTTCCTGGGCCATGGCACGCAGGTCGCGGTCCGGCTCTTTGTCTATCATGAGCCGGACATCCGCGATCTGTGTGATTATCTTTTCGTATTGCTGTTGAAGTTCTGCCGCCGGTGCTAAAGCAGCAAACTCTTTGGCGAGCTTTTGGAACTTGTCCTGATCCGTAACGGTTCCGGCATCAGCCAACAAAAGCTGAAGCTCGGCATGACGTGACGTGGCGTCCGTCAGTTTCTTCCGGTTACTTTCCCTTAGCATAACGCTTCTGGAACTTCTCGATACGGCCTGTCGTATCAAGGATCTTCTTTGAACCTGTGAAGAACGGATGACAGCTTGCGCAGATTTCAACGCGAATGTTCTTCTTTGTCGCACGGGTGTGCATCACACGACCGCACGCACAAGTGATCGTTGTTTCCTGATAATCAGGATGAATTCCATCTTTCATAATCTTGTCCTTTACTTCTTAAAAGTTGATCCCCAAAAATAAGTGCGGGATTATAACTTATTTGTTCATATTTTGCAAGAATTCCTCATTGTTCTTGGATTGAGACATTTTTTGAATCAGAATTTCCATAGCCTCGGCGGAATTAAGGTCATTGAAAACCTTGCGCAACAACCACATGCGCGAAAGCTGTTCTTTTGTTACCAAAAGTTCTTCATGACGCGTGTTCGAACGCTTGATATCTATGGCCGGATAGATACGACGCTGAAACAAACTTCTATCCAGCTGAAGTTCCATGTTACCTGTACCTTTGAACTCTTCAAAAATAACTTCATCCATACGGCTTCCGGTATCAACCAGCGCAGTGGCAATGATCGTCAGTGACCCGCCTTCTTCTATATTACGGGCCGCACCGAAGAAACGTTTTGGTTTATGCAACGCACTTGAATCCACACCACCCGAAAGGATCTTGCCGGAATGCGGGACAACAGTATTATAGGCACGGGCCAAGCGTGTGATGGAATCCAGAAGGATCACAACATCGCGTTTATGCTCGACCAACCGCTTGGCTTTTTCCAACACGATCTCCGCCACCTGAACATGACGTTCTGCCGGCTCGTCAAAGGTTGATGAAACAACCTCAGCCTTTACACCGCGCTGCATGTCAGTCACTTCTTCAGGCCGCTCATCAATGAGAAGGACGATCATCACCACTTCAGGATGGCTAACCGTAATGGCATTGGCGATCTTTTGCAGCAGGACCGTCTTGCCGCTATACGGAGGTGCCACAATGAGCGCACGCTGGCCCTTCCCTAAGGGCGTCAACAAATCCATGATGCGCATGGAAATATCATCCGGCGCATTTTCAAGATTAAGGCGTTCATTGGGATAAAGCGGTGTCAGGTTATCAAAAAGGATCTTGTCCTTGCATTTATCAGGATGTTCCAGATTAACTGCCTCTACCTTCAGAAGGGCAAAATATTTCTCGCCATCCTTGGGCGGCCTGATCTGTCCGCTGACCGTATCCCCTGTCTTGAGGTCAAAACGGCGGATTTGTGAAGGGGAAATATAAATATCATCCGGGCACGGCAAATAATTATACCCTGAACTGCGCAGAAAGCCGAACCCCTCCGAAAGGATCTCCAGGACGCCTGAACCGAACATCAACCCGTCCTTCTCGGCTTGTGCCTGAAGGATCTTGAAAATAAGATCCTGTTTCTTAAGGACACTCACGCCTTCAACATTCAGGTTACGCCCGACCTGTGAAAGTTCGGACATCTTCATTTCTTTCAGCTCTTCAATATTAAGCGACTTGGCCGGGGCCGGGGCCGCAACCACCGGCTGACTGACAGCCTCCAGCGGTGTTTCTTCTTTCTGATTGGTATTTCGCTCCGTTTTTGATTCTCTGGTCATGATGCCTGCTCCTGTTGGATGGATGTTTTCTTGAGGGATCTGAAGATCCTCTCGACGTGTTTTCTTGTTGTTGCGGGAGTCCCGCTATTATCTATCACATAATCGGCAAATTTGATTTTCTGCCCAAGCGGCATCTGCCGGAGAATACGCTTGAGAACATCACTTCTGGAAAGTCCGGTACGTTTCATCGCACGCCGGATTTGGACATCTCGCCTGGCCTTGACAACAACAATGCTGTCAACAAGCTTGTGCCAACCTGCTTCAATCAGAATAGCGGCATCCACCATCACCATGCCATTCCTTGATCTTTTTTTCTGGTCAATGATCTTTAGCCTTATCCGCGGATGCAAAATATCTTCGAGGATCTTTAACGCACGGGGGTCATTGAAAACAACCTGTCCAAGTGTAACACGATCCACACCCTTTTTGCCAATCAAATGATCTCCAAAGGCCCTGGCAATGGCACGCTGGCAAAAAACATCTTTCTTCATCAAAAGATGAGCCTCTTTATCCACATCAATGATTTGAACCCCGTGCATCCTGAACATCGCCGCCACAGTCGTCTTCCCTGATCCGAAATTTCCTGTTAATCCAATCGTAACCATATCAAGCTCTCAGGTTAACCTGCATGCTTTGTTCATAACAGGCAATATAATGCTGGGCCGATGACTCCCAGGTCCAGCGCGCCCCCATGACCCGAACCACCAGATCATGAAAAACCTCCTTGTGCTGAAAAACAGCACAAGCCCTGTCGATGGCATCCAACATCCCCGCCACACTATAAGAAGGCATCACAAAACCATTACCATGCCGCTCATTACATGTGAAGTCCGTGACCGTATCCACAAGCCCCCCAACCGCAGATACAACCGGAATCGTTCCATAACGCTGGCTGATCATCTGTGTTAAACCGCAAGGTTCATAAACCGACGGCATCAAAAAGAAATCAGCCCCCGCATAAACCGTATGCGCCAGACTCTCATCATAACGGATAACAACACCGCATTTCCCGGCATATTTCTTGGCCAGCATCAGCAAAAGCCTCTGATATTTGCTTTCCCCCACGCCGATGAGGACAAACTGAACAGGCCGCTGCATCAAATCCTCAAAAGCACTTTCCAAAAGATCTAACCCCTTTTGATAACACAACCGCCCGACACTGCCAAACACGGGTATCTCATGATCAACGGTAAGTCCATAAACCTGCTGAAGTTTTTCCTTATGGACCTTTTTAAGAATCGAATCCCGGGAAGAATATTGCGGTGCAATCAAGGGATCGTTCTGCGGATCCCATAATTCATAGTCCAGTCCATTCAGAATACCGGAAAGACGCTCCCTGTTCTGCGCCATCACCCCGTCAAGGCCACAACCGAAAGCCGTTGTTTGAATCTCTTTGGCATACTGTGGACTAACCGTTGTAATCCGATCGGCAAAAACCAAACCCGTCTTAAGAAAATTCACCTTTCCATAAAACTCAACAGCCTCCGGATTAAAGAGTTTTTCATCCAACCCGGTTTTGGGCATATCCTCCCTCGGAAAAACCCCCTGATAAGCGAGATTATGCACCGTAAAAACCGTGCGCGCTCTTTCCAGCAGCGGGTCGCAAGCATAGTTCTCTTTAAGAAGAGCCGGTATCAATCCCGTCTGCCAATCATGGCAATGGATGATGTCAACGGGCTTTCCAATATCCTTGATCAAATGCAATGCCCCGTGGCAAAAATACGCAAACCGCAGGATATTATCCGGATAATCCCCCAACGTATCACCATACAATTCCGTCCGGCTGAAAAATTCAGGGTGCTGCAAAAGATACACACGAAGGTTCTTTCCAATGGTCAGCACACAGGCCCTCTCATTGAAAAACTTCCCGATGCCGCTCGTGCCGCGATAGCCCGGCATGATGATGAAAACTTCATGCCCCAAACGCTCCAGCTCAAGCGGCAATGTACCGCAAACATCGGCAAGACCGCCTGTCTTGGCAAAAGGAAAAACTTCAGCGGCCACAAAAACGATCCTCATATCCTTTTCATCTCCGCCCAATTCACTCCTGACTTGACCGTAACCTCAACCGGAACGGATAATGTCAACGTGCCTTCCATGATCTGTTTGACCCGGACCGCCAGCGCCCCCACTTCACCCGAAGGGCAATCAAATACCAGCTCATCATGAACTGTCATGACCATCCTGGACTTGAATCCTTCCCTGCCAAGCATTTGATCAACCGCCACCATGGCCGCCTTGATAAGATCTGCCGCTGACCCTTGTATCGGTGAATTGGCCGCCTGACGCTCGGCAAATTGACGCAACGCCATATTACGGCTATTGATATCAGGGATATAACGCCTGCGTCCAAACAATGTTGTCACATAACCCTGTTCCCTGGCCCTGGTTTCACATGCCGCCATGAAAGCCTGTATCCCGGGATAACGTAAGAAATACCTATCGATAAAATCCGCCGCCTCCCGCTGCGACACGCCCAGATCCTTGGCCAATCCAAACGCACTCATCCCGTAAATGATGCCGAAATTAATCCGTTTCGCACGATAGCGCATTTCGGAAGTCACATGGGCCTGAGGCACTTCAAAAATAAGTGCTGCGGTAAAAGCATGGATATCTTCTCCGGCACAAAAGGCTTCAATCAACTTGGGGTCTCCCGCAAAATGGGCCAGAAACCTCAGTTCAATCTGAGAATAATCCAGTGAAAGTAAAACATGCCCCGATGCCGGAACAAACGCTTCACGAATCCTGCGGCCGATATCAGTACGGACAGGAATGTTCTGAAGATTCGGATGATCCGCACTCAAACGCCCTGTTTCAGCGCCGGCCTGGTTGAATGAACAACGGATACGCCCATCTGTATCGACAAGCCTCGGCAAAGCATCGAGATAAGTCGATTTCAGTTTCGCCAGCTGACGGTATTCCAGGATCATGGCAGGAAGTTCATGCAAGGGCGCCAAGCGCGTCAATACCTCTTCATCCGTCGAAGGCCCTGTCTTTGTTTTCTTGATCACCGGAAGAGATAGCTTCTCAAAAAGAACTGTTCCGAGCTGTTTAGGTGAATTCAGATTAAACTCGCCTCCGGCAAGTGCATAAAGACGTTCCGTCATCGCCGAGATACGTTGCGCGCATTCAACCGAAAGTTCTTTCAACATGACAATGTCAAGGCTAACCCCCGCCCGCTCCATCAAGGCCAGGACACGGCATAAAGGCATTTCCAACCCCTGAAAAAGCTCTGTCATCTGTTTCTTGTCGAGTTCCTCCCTCAGGGGCACATGCAATTTCTCCAGCACCGCCGCGGCATGCAATAAACCAGCTTCTCCGTCAGGTATGACAACATCCAGCAGCACATGCGCCAAGGCAGGAATTTCAAAAGAACCCTGGCCCGACCTTAAAAGATACCCGGCCAGCATAACATCAAAAACCGACGCCTTCAATTCAAGGCCAAGTGCTGCCAGCGCCTTAAACAACGGTTTGACATCGTACACAATGACCGCATTCTTCTCATCTGCCCAGAAATCATGGAACAACGCCAGATCTTGCGAATCGACAGAAAAAACAACCCCGCCGGAAACCATCATGTAAGACCCCGCCACACGACGGCCTTCTTCATCCGCCTTTATCACAGGCAATACCGCAACAGCCGCCGTTAATAAGGCAAGCCCGAGGCATTGCGCCGTATCATGGCCGCCGTCATTAACCGATAAAACAACACCTGTTTGAGGCGGCAAAGCCGCCCCTTGGGCTGGCACACGAAACTCATCAGCCAGTCGCCGGAATTCCAGATCATCAAAGATTTTAACCAAGCCCTGCCGGTCCATGCGTCCAAAACGAATATCATCAAGCAGGCAAGACAAAGGAACCTGTGCATCCAATGTCGCCAATTCCAAACTCAAGCGGGCCGCATCTTTTCCCTGCTCAATCTTCTCACGCAATTTCCCCTTGATCTCGGAAGAGCGCGCCAATATCTGCTCAAGCGAACCGAATTCTTTCAGAAGTTTCTGTGCCGTCACATCCCCCACACCGGCAACCCCCGGAATATTATCGCTGCTATCACCGGCCAACGCCAGATAATCCACCACCCGCTGCGGCCCGACACCAAAACGTGCCAACGTATCATCGGGGCCGAGAAGTGCATCCTTGCGACTGTTATAAACACGCACACCTTCCGCGATCAATTGCTGCATATCCTTGTCATCGGAAGCGATAATGATTTCCTTTTGTTCAGAACGAAATTTCCTGACGAACGTCGCAATCAAGTCATCCGCCTCATAGCCTTCCATTTCAAAGACAGGGATGCCATACGTTCGTAACAAGTCCTTGATCAACGGGATCTGCTGCGACAAGCCTTCCGGCATGGCCTGGCGCTGGATCTTGTAATCCGCAAACTTGGCCCGGCGAAACGTTTCCTTGCCCGTATCAAAACACGCCGCAACATATTCGGGAGAATAAGTTTTTAAAATCTTCCTGAGAATGTTCACAAATCCAAAAACCGCATTGGTCGGTTGGCCCCTGGAATTACGCAGCTCAGCAACAGCATAAAATGCACGATAACAGAGTGCGTGCCCGTCAATGAGAAGAATACGTTCAGCCATGTTTAGTTTTCCAGCGCTTTCATGCGGGAGGCCTGAACCCCCGGATTATCCGGCACCACGGCCGTAGCCATCCCGTTGATTGAACCATGCTTCATTAACATGGCCCTGGTACGCGCAAGCATGTGCTCCGCTTTCTTATCCAGAGAATTCTTTTGCAGGCAGATTTCAAAAGACGTGAGCGCTGACTCGTACTGGCGCGCCTTAAACAGCCTGACGCCCCGCTGATATTCCGTTTCAGACACAACATCATCGTCGGTTTGCCCGGCATAAACCCGCTCCCTCGCCCGTAGCAGCATGCTGTTTTCCAGAACCAGTTGATCGGCTTCCATCATGGTCTTAACGGTCGTCGATGACATGCGTTTGATGGCACTGAGCATGTTTTGCGCTTCAAGCGTCCATTTATCGGTCGAACTCCCGTACTCAACACGTCTTTCCAGGTAATAGATCGCCTTGTCAAAACTGCCCTGATTCATGTAAAGATAACCCAAATTGGTATATGCCGGCAAGAATTTGTAATCGATTTCCATGGCTTTCAAATACTTGGCTTCAGCATCGGCGGGTTTCCCTAACGATTCATCTAGAAGGCCCATATCATTGATAATGCTCGGATCATCCGGATTAAACATCCTTGCACGATCATAAAGTAATTTGGCTCTTTTAAGATCACCTTTCATCTGGGCCTGATAAGCTCCCTCATGATACGCCTGTGCATCCCTTCGGGCAAAGGCTCCAATATCATCCGCTAAACACGGCCAAGAAGAAAAGCTGCCGTACAAAAAAACGCCAATCAAAACGCTCCGCCAATCAAGCCCGGCCTTCATTTAAACCACGCCCTCTGTCTGATCCTGATGTATTTCCTGAGGATGGAAAAAAGTACCTGTCATATCCCTCGGGGAAAAATCATCCCGGACCAGGATACGGTCTTCGCCGAACAAGGCCCCCGCAACAACACCGGCCTGAATACCACCGATTTCTGTACTGACCCAATAACCCCCTGTCATGCCTAATTCAGGAATCTCGGCAACAACATCCGCAGCATAAACACCCGGTATATTCGTAAGGCCATTGACTGACGTAAGGATGCGCTCGGACATGCTGATCCCGGTATCGCTCAGGAAACGCAAATCAGCCACAGCATCCTCCAGGATGATCATATCGCAAGCCACCACCTTGCCCGCCTTAAAACGCACGGCTTTCACTTCATTCTCGCCGATAACATCCTCAACAGCTCCGCCAGAATACATCACCCGCACACCGCGCTTTTCTAGTGCTGCGACAAGCTCACCGGAACGCGGCACGGATATCACATCCGAGAGCAATGCTTCATGACGGCTGGCAATGATCACATCCTTGCCAACAGCTTTAAGCGCCAAGGCGGCACGAATACCGGAGAATCCCCTTGGCTCCACAACCACTGTTTCTGTAAAAGGCAGATAACGGATCAGATCCTTGACCGTGCGCAGCGTAGCCAGATGAAAAACCCCTTGCCGGCGCACCCCTTTGATCTGGGGTAAACGCACCTGAGGCGAATCCAGCAGGATCAATGTGTCAAAATCATACTGTGCCTTATTCGCCGGCACCTTGACTTCTGCCACACGATCAGTGCCGTAAATACGGTTGCGTGTAAAATTAATCCTGGAGATTTCTTTATCAAGCACAACCTGGACCTGAGAGGCCGCATAAAAATCTTCACCGGCACAAAAAATATTTTTTTCCTTCACAGAACGGTCAATGAGTCCCGGCAAAAGCGTCCTGTCATACGGCAATTGCCCGTCAGCGCTGATCAGGGTTAACCCTAAGGACGGATCACGTTCCAACAGGAATTTGACAGCCAGGTATGCCGCCGGAGAATGGCCAATAATCGCTATATTCTTCATGCTATTCCAAGCTGATGTTTAAAAGCTGTCATTCCATTTTGCATGAGCATGACCGCTGTCACAGGGCCAACACCCCCAGGTACGGGTGTGATAAATCCTGCCCGCAAAGATGCCGGCTCAAACTCAACATCACCCGTGATCTTGCCGTCTTGCGCATTGATCCCCACATCAATGACAACAGCTCCCTCGCGCACCCAATCGCCTTTGATAAACCCGGCCCGGCCCATGGCCACAATCAGGATCTGAGCGCGCCTCACATGCTCCGTCAACAGCCCGGCCCGACTTGTGGCGCTATGACAAACTGTAACCGTCACATTCTTTTCCAGCAAAAGATGGATCATAGGTTTCCCGACGATCTCGCTGCGTCCGATAATAACCGCTTCTTTCCCTGCCAAATCAATGCCCGTGGATACCAAAAGTGCCATCGCGGAAGCTGGCGTACAAGGGATGATCTTGGTCTTATTCAGGAACAGCCGGCCTAAATTTGCTTCCCCCATCCCCTCGATATCTTTAAAAGAAACAATGCCATTAACTGCCTGCTGAAAATCAATGCCTTCCGGAACGGGTTTATGAAGCATCACCCCATGCACCTGAGGGTCATCATTCAGGAATTTAACCTGATCCAGCAATTCTTTCTGTGTGGTCTGTTGGGCAAGATGAGCAAACTGATAATCGATCCCGACAGCTTCAGCCGCGCGCTTCTGAGATTTTCCGTAAGAAGCTGCGCTCTCATCCTGGCCGATCACAATATTAACAAAACGCGGATTCTTCCCCGTTAAAGCTTTTAACTGATCAACCTCTGCCTTTAACCGGGCAATTAACTTTTGCGACAAGGCCTTGCCATCAAGAATGATCGCGCTCATGCATTATCCTCTTGCATAAAACCAGCCGACTGGATGGCGGCATTTAAAAAAGCCTCTGCAGCCTTAACATCACTTAACAAATGCGGATTACCTTCGCGATAAAGGATAGCGCCAAGCGCCAAACACTCCTGGCAAAGCCTTATAATACGTCCCGGCACACGCGATGCCTCAGCATTCGCCTGAGCCATCGCAACCTTATCACCCGTTTTACGGGTACGCACCATATCCAGATACACCTGGGCATCACGGCCTGATAATTCCAGAAATTCACAACGCGCCGCATCAGACCTTTCAATAACCTGTGTTATTTCCGTCTCAATGAATTGACTTTTTCCCTTACCCAATGAATAACGTGCCGCCATCGCCAATAACGCCGCTCCCATGGACGCCACCACGGCAGCCGCTGATCCACCGCCTGGCACAGGTTCGCGTGCGGATAGTTTTTCCAGATATCGGGACAATGTTTGGTCGCTATAAGAAATCATGAAAGCTGGATAATTTTAGATAGGTTTTGATGTTATGGTAACGCTTGATTTGTTATTGTATGATAACTGAAGGTATTTTCTTTTGCAATAATAAGATGTATTAATTATCCTGCACGCGAATTGTAACTCATAGTGCGACAAAAATAAGCTTTAAGATCAATTGTTACCCTGCAAGCATTCCTTTGCCATTTCATTCGCCGTCTTGTAACCCAAAATCTTCCTGGGGTAGTTATTCATCCAATCCTGAATCCATT
>JAZDPD010000077.1:0-11712 GCA_043798045.1 Candidatus Omnitrophota bacterium
AATGGATTCAGGATTGGATGAATAACTACCCCAGGAAGATTTTGGGTTACAAGACGGCGAATGAAATGGCAAAGGAATGCTTGCAGGGTAACAATTGATCTTAAAGCTTATTTTTGTCGCACTATGAGTTACAATTCGCGCCGCACGTGCCGCATCGGCCAATGACTTGACACTTTCATCCGCACATACAAGAATACCCTGCCGGCTCAAGGCACGCGTTACCTTTTTCAGACCGTCCCAATCATCTTTGCCCACTGGCTGTTCCACCAGAAGCGGGACAATTTTACGCCGGCCCAGCGCCTTGATAAATCCCAGCGTTTCTTGCGCCGAGAACCCCTGATTGGCATCCAGGATAATCTCGGCCCGGGGTGCCGCCTGACGCACCGCCGCCACACGCGACAGATCCAGATCAGCATCCTTGCCAACCTTGACCTTGAACCTCCCAAACCCCTGGCGCGCATAAAGTGCAGCCGATGCCGCCGCCTGCGGCAGCGTCCCGATCACAATGGTAATATCCGAAACCAGCGGCATGGGGCATGCACCGAACATCTTCCAGAGAGGGATCCGCAATGACCGGGTCCAGGCATCCAGCACGGCCATCTCAACCGCGGCCAAGCCCGCGCCATTGCCTTGAAATATCTCCCGCAATCCAAACAGGAAAGAGCGGTAATCCCTCACATCCTCACCCTGGCATACCGCCGCCGCTGCCTTCAAATTCGCACACGTCTGCTCAAGGGTTTCCCCCGTAATATGCGTGGCCACCGCGGCTTCGCCGACCCCTTTAACCCCGGTCTCCAGTTCAATGGAAAAAAATACGTTGTGCAGGCTGCTGTGCTGGCCTGTCGCGATGGAAAACGGCGCGGTCAAAGCAGCCTTGACCACCGACACCTGTGCCCGACGAATAATCATCATGCCCCTCACTCCCGCCAGAAATACAACGCCATGCATAACGCACAGCCAACAACATAAATGAACACAACATTGGAAATCAAATACGGCATGCCCGACAAACAAAAACCAATGCCCATGGGACGCCAGCTGCGCTGTTTCCAGCCGTAAATAAAAGCCGCCGCCCCCACGGCCCCAAAGATCACATCAGCCCACAGCATCCAGGGATCTTGCGGGAGCATCAGATCATACGCCCTATTGTGACCGCGATACACCCGATAATAAAGATCAGGCTTGCCAGGTGCACCCAAAGGACATATTTTTCATCATAATTTTTCCGATTGATGAGAAAACACTGCAAAAGACCGGCGGCGCAACAAATCCAGAAGAATCTCTTTGACATAAAAATATCATAGGCTGCCAGGTATGTAAAAACAAAAGAAAGACCAATAAGCCGTTTGGCCCAGACAGGCCCCATGACCACCGGCAAGGTCCTGATCGCTCCCGCCTGATCACCCGCATGATCTTTGATATCAATAAAATTAGCCGACAACGTAAAGAAAAACAGAAAGAAAATGATAACCTGCGGCGGAACAGTTGTGGCATCCGACCAGAACATATACCCCAGCATGAACATCAAAAGCGAGTTAAACCCGATCACAAACTTGGATACAACCGTCAAACGCTTCAGGCGCAAAGGCGGCATGGAATATACAAAATACGCGCCGATAAAAACAGCCATGACTTCAAGCGTGGCGGAACCAAGGGCCCATGCATAAATAATCGCGCCACAGAGAACACCCCAGCCAATAAAGCGGTACAAATCAGCCGGGATCACCCCCGTCACCGACGGTCGCTCCGGACTGGAAATACGGTCAATGGCTTCATCCGCCCAGTTATTGCTGATCACACAAAACGCCCACGCAAGTGTGGTGCCAAAAAACAAGAAAACCATCCGGAAAAAACCATCCTGACCTACGGAAAAGACGCCGAAGGAATCTCTGGCACTCATCACGGCCCCCAGGACAATCAGCAAAAGGTAATGCCCCAGCCGCATCCAGCGCATATCACGGGCAAGAGCCATGAAAACAACCGGACTGGCCAGATACGACACCAGGATAACCAAAGGGAAAAGCAGCAACAAGGCCACACTTACGGCAAAGGCAATATCAATCTGTGGTGTAACATGAAACGGAGCCGTAATAAACTGCACCACAAAAGGCATGGCCAAATAAGCAAAGATAACCACATAAGACAGCAGGGCCGCGCCAAGGGCCTTCCAAACCCGGCGTGTCTTGATAAAAACGTAAATAGCCAGCAACATCAAGACCAGGGCAATCTCAACCCGCATGCCGGGTGTGGCCCCTGACTTTTCCAACGGTCCAAAAAAAAGAAAGAAATGCCTGAAAATATCAGGATGCTGGTCCGGAAAATAATAAGTAACATCAAAAGAATTCCGCGCGTTGGAAACCCTGTCCCAGACAGGCACCAGGACCAGGAAAATGAACGCCGGAAAAACAACCCGCACAAGACTGGCGATACGTACCCCTGTGAACGCATGCAAGAGCGCAACAAGACTAAGGGCCAGGGCCGTGTAAAATAATACAAAATGGGCATGGTCAGAACCCCAGAGCGTCGAAAAAGGATCACCCATCAGAAGGGTATGCTCCCAGAAAGTCCGCAGCATAACAGCGGCCAGGAACGTCAGAAAAACATAGCTCAGGGGAATCTTCTCGGATTCAAAATGCTCGAAAAAATCTTTCAATCGCTGGATCATAACAAATTCTCCCTCACCCCGGAAAGGGCATGCAAGAACGGCATCACCTGATCCGCCGGTATTGGACGGCTGAAAAGAAACCCCTGGAAGAAATCACAGTGGTTACTTGCCAGCTTTTCCAGCTGGATCTGTGTTTCAACACCTTCTGCCACCACGCGCAAATTCAATTTATGCGCCAGATCAATGATCGCCGGGATCATGGCATTCTGTTCGCTGTCCTTGGCGATCTCCTTGATGAATAAACGGTCGATCTTGAGATTCGAAATCGGCAAGCGCTGCAAATGCACCAATGAGGAATACCCCGTCCCGAAATCATCCAGCGACACCTGAACACCCAGCGCACGGATATCATTCAATATACTGATGGCTGTATCAAAAGAATCGATCAGGACGCTCTCGGTCACCTCGATCTCCAGGCATGATGCGGGCAGGCCGGTTTCAGCCAGGACCTCCCGGATCACATTGGCGATATTCTTGCGGCGAAACTGAACCACCGAAATGTTGACCGACACCACCAGGTCACCGCCGATCTCATCCCGCATTTTCTTGTTAAACGCACACGCCTCGCGCAGCACCCATTCGCCGATAGGAATGATCAACCCTGATTCTTCAGCCACCGCAATAAAATCATTCGGCGGAATCATGCCGTTACCTTCCTTGAACCAGCGTAAAAGCGCCTCGAACCCGCGCACCTTGCCATCGGCCACGCAAACAATGGGCTGATAAAACAACGCCAGCTCTTTCTTGATGATCGCATCCCGCAAGCCGCGCTCCATCTGCATGCGTGTCACAACACGCTGGTTCATCATGCCGTCAAAGAAACAGAAATTATTCCGGCCCGAGTTCTTGGCCACATACATCGCGGTATCCGCATGCTTTAAAAGCTCTTCAAGGGTCTCGCCATCATGCGGGAAGATCGCGATCCCGACACTGGCCGTAATAAAAAGGTCATGCCCGGCCACCATGCGCGGCGCATTGAACTTCTCCCGGATACGCTCTGCCGTGCGCTGGGCCATGCGCGCATCCTCAAGATCGTTTAAAAGGATAACAAATTCATCCCCGCCCCAGCGGGCCACAAGATCCGTTTCACGGATACACTCCGAAAGCTTCCCGCCCGTATCCTTAAGAAGCTCATCCCCCACCGAATGCCCGAGCGTATCGTTAATGCTCTTGAAATGGTCCAGGTCAACAAAAAGAACCGCGCAGAACATGGAAGAACGCTTGGCATGCATGAGACTTATATTGGACTTTTCCAGGAACAAGGTACGGCTTAAGAGGGAGGTAAGCGCATCATAGTGCGCCATGATCAAAAGCTTGTTTTCCAGTTGCTTGCGCTCCGTAATATCGCGCCCGATCCCCACCAGGCCCATCACCTGACCCGCGTTATCTTTAAGCGGGATCTTCGACGTCAAAAGCCAGCGCCGCCCGCCATGCCCGTCTTCAACATATTCTTCACGATTGATAACAGACCGGCCTTCCCCCAAAACAACCCTGTCATCCTTGATGTACTGCTCGGCCAGAAAAGACGGGTATACTTCCGCATCGGTCTTTCCCAGAATATCATCTTCTGTCTTGCGGCCCATGAACTCAAGATCAGACCTGTTGGTCAGGATCTTGCGGCCGATTTCATCCTTCACATAAATCGCGTCCGGGATATTGTCAATAAGCGTGCGCAGCAGCATATGCTCCTTGGCCAACTCCTCCTGCACCCGTTTGCGTTCCGAAATATCAACGCATACAGAAAGGATCATTTCCTTGTCATTCATCATAAAGATGCAATTGCTGATATCCACCGGAATCTTGCGCCCGTCCTTGGTCACATGGACACCTTCCCAAACAGCCCGGCCGTGTTTTTTGAGCGTCTTCATCATGTCCGCCGTACCAAGATCGCACGTAGGATATTCAATATCGCCCGGCCGCATTCTCAGAAACTCCATCCTCGAATACCCCAAACGGCGGCAAGCCTCTTCATTAACCTCGATAAACTTGCCTGGAAGTCCGTCCATGGTCGGCCCTTCATACACATAGACCTCTTCACTCATGTTATCAAAGAGCAGACGCTGACGTGCCTCACTGCTCAGGAACTTCGACAACCCCTTGCGGATCATAAAATATAAAAGTAAAGCCGTAACGGAAATGAAGAAGATGCCTTTTAAGATGGAGAAATCAGTCACATCCTGAGGGCTATTAAACAAATCACCGGCCAGATGATCTGAAACAAATATCCATATAACACTCAACACAACATAAACAGCAACAATCTTGAGCGGGATAATTCTTGACTTAAGCGGAATATATCTGTTCATGAAGCCTTTCTATTAATAATTCTAATTGATAATACGATATATTAAATGTTTCAGCAAGAAGAAGAAAATCGATTTTTAAACCTCACGCTTTATCTTTAAATCAATCCCGCGTTAAGGTTACATCATCAACAAGAAGAACCACTCACAACCCCGGCTTAACACGGCGAGACTGGTACTCACACCGCTGGGCCCCTGAAGAACAGGACTCGGCACAGGCCGCAACGCCACCCGGACAAGCTTCCCGGCAACCCTGTTCAAATTGACCGCAGCCTTCACCGGGCTTGCTTGAATGGCAAACAGACTGCCCCTGCAGGCACGCCTGCATGCACAACTCCAAAAGATCATCAACCCGCAAAAGAGCCTCCGGGGTCTTTTTCCCCAGCCCTGAACACGAAGACGTGCACTTGTTATACCCCGACCGGCAAGGCGCCGTATCAACCCCGTCTTTGGCTGCTACTTCTGCATACAGCTTCCGGTAATATTCATCCTGACGAAACCTTTCATCAGACGTCATATCCGTACAAATATTCAGGTCTTTTTTATAACCCCTTGCGCACTCCCAATCATTCCCCAGGGCACTCAAGACGGCATGCCGCGGGAGCTTGATCTGAATACACGTCTGACCATCCTGAAAATATCCCCTTCGGCAACGCCAACCATGGCCAAATGAATCCCTGACAGCGTTCACAGGAAGACTGATCAAGCGGCATCCATCATTATCCTGAACGTAACCTTTTTGGCATTCCCACCCATCCCCCAGAAGATTTACCTGCGCATGAAGCGGCAATATGAAAGGAACACAGGCATCTGCCCTCCTGACAAATCCTTCATCACACGCCCAGCCTCGTCCAAATAGATCGGCATGGGCATGCGCCGGCACGCGTGCGAACACCACGGGCACGGCCAACAAGAATATCACCATCATCAAAAGGGAGGATTTAATCCACGCCAGCATCGGGTCAGACCCCGATGGATTTCTTTAACCTGGCTTCAGAGGAATGATCCATGCTGGTAAAATAAATAACAAAGCCCTCGCCCGGCGCCAAACGGGAAATACGCGCCTTGCCATGGATCACATCCTTCGCATTACCCGGCGTGCACTGGATCAGGAAACCGACCTCATCATTGATCTTGAAATAAACACTGGCCTTCATGATGATAAAGGCGCTTTTTAAGGAAAGATCCTTCAAAACACCCTGAAGGGTGAATTGTTCACCGATATTGATCTGAACCGGAACTTTAAGATCAACACGCACATCCTGACGCAGATCCTTGGACTGAAATGAATAGGACATCAAATTTTCTCCTGAGCATGAAGCTTACCAAAAACTTCTAATTCTCTTTAGGATATCACAATCCTGAGTCTAAAGACAATCCGAGTTCAAGTTTTTGGTCAAGGCCTACGCTGGGCCAACGCCAAGGGCGGCCAGAAGATCCCGGACAGGAATGATATTGACAATCACCGGGGAAAACCCATTAAAATCTTCCTTGAGAACATCGGCAAGAGCGTCTTGATTAAACTGAATCCTGGCCGCGCCGGTTTTATGAACATCAATGTTCTTGATGTCAATACCACCAAGATCATTCATTTGGGCTGAATCAACACCGGAAGCCTTGTTTCTTGGATGCAGGCTTTCAAGCATCCTATCCATCATACCTATAGCTGTTTTCTTACGATCGCTCCATGCCGCAAAATACACTGGAGGTACATGAGAAGAAATTTTGACAAGACCGCGTGCGGCCATCAATACATCCTTTAATGCCGCCACATTGGCCAGGGGGTCCTGGATAAATTGATGGATCACCTCAAGTGCAACAGGCTCACCCCCCTTAAGATCATCCAGAATATACGCTACCAACAACTTCTTCATCATACGCGCATTAAAAAACATCGGAGGCTGAATGATAGAGGATGACTTATCATCATTCCAGGCATCAAGCCTTTTAATAACCGACGTAACCCACCACTTTTTACCCTGGCCAACAGATTTGCTATAAAAAGCCAGAGATTCTTGCACAAGATCATTCATGCGCCGCACGCTATTAAAATACCAGAAACCGCTCCCGATCGCGGCAAATACAGCCAGGGACAGCCCCATCGGGATTGACATGGCTTCGTCGTGGATATTGGCCGATAAAGCCAAGGGAATGCGCAGAACATCATTCATGGCTGCATCGATAGAATCGATCGAATTGACCGCCTTGAGCAAAGCATGCGACGGATTTTTATCCGGAAATTCCTTCCTGATCCGCTCCTCAACCCCCTGGCGTTCATACAACTGTCGGGCTGAATGCATTTGACTGATTATCTTGCCCTGAAATTCCATAATCAAGATCATTTCATCAGCAATATTATTGTCCTCAAACCATTTTACCGGCATTGGCATGGCCTTCAAAACATCAAGCGCTGCCGATCGGACAACCACAGAACGATGCGTATTCCATATATCCAAAACCCTGCCGGCAAGCCCTTCACTATCCTCCCAATTCCCATTAGATATAAAATTCTTTAACATATTAAACGCTACAGAAATCTTCTCGTCATTTTCTGAATCCATCCATCGCACAACACTTCTCTTTAAATACGCAACATCTTCAGGATCATTCCCCGCCCTTTCCAGGAGTTTTCTTAAAAGAAGGGACTTTTTCCATGCTCGATTGATCACCTGCACATGACGGTGCTCCAGTTCAATAAAAGCCATTGTTTCCATCAAACGCTGTTTTTGACGTTCAAACTCAATCCTGCGACGCTTCCACCACACACCATCCATACGTGTATCAGGCCCCAGAGGCGCACCGGAAATACCCCACGAAAGAACACCGTTGAGTTCTTGTTCAACCACATTAAGTTTCCGTTGCAACGATGCAAGCGCCCCCACGCCCTGCTTAATAAGCGTTTGCTGGGCTTTTCTGGAAGTACTGTCATTATCACTTAACAACTGATCAATATTAAACGCTGTCAACGGCACCTGCAAATATTTCCTAAGCCCCTTAATCGTAATAACGGCCTTGTACAAATAGCCTACAGTCGAATTCAGCATTGATGCATCTGAAGCACGTGAGAGCTCAAACTCCCTTAATCCCATATTAACAACACCGCCGGAGAAATATTGGCGGGGAGATGCCATTTCGGGCACGCCATGGCGTGCCCCTACGTCATCTTTAATATAATTAAAAACACCTTTCTTGTACGCGGCGATGTAACGTTGATAGATTTCTTCTTTAATTGTCTTCTCATCCGTTGTGACACCCTCAACCTTGTTTGCGCCGACGTAGGCATTGGCCAACAAGGTGTTTTGGATCTGTTCGCGGTACCATTTGGCCAGGATCGCGGCGTGGAATATTTGGCGGATGGATGCGAAATTTTGGCCTTCGTTGACTTCTTTTTCGAGGGCGGGGAGGATGATTTCGCGAAGGATATTCTTGGATATTTCACCCGAATCATTCATGGAATGTACGGGCGAGGTTTCCTCGCCCAATATTTGGCGGAGTGACGCCATTTCGGGCACGCCATGGCGTGCCCCTACGACATCATGATTCATCGCCACATAATCCGTATCCAACATGACCTTTAATCGGGCTTGCGTCACATACACCGCCATAGGTTCAGGGCGGGTCACGGACCCGCCCCTACATTCAAACACCTCGGCTTTGTCGGGCATGATCCATACCTTATTAAAGGTATCGACCGGGATATCGGTGGTGCCGAATTTAGCTTGAGCCTGTTCGTACACCTTGGCCCAAAATTCTTTGCCCAAACCTTTTTCAGGATAGATCAGTGACGCGGTGAGTTGTTTTAAAAGGTAATCCTGCGCTAGCATGTCGCGGCCAAGGACGGTTTGGCCCAAATCATTCTCAATGACATGGTCTTTTTCGTAAGGTGAAAGGTTGACCCAAAGCTGATCTTCGGGAACGGTGATGGCGGCGAGGAAATACTTGGCCATTTTTAATGTTTCTTCTTCAACCGTATTTTGGTGAGGCATGCGGTTAGCGCCCTGGGTCGCTTTCGTATCCAACGCTACATCGCCTGGCAACGTGCTTGGGGACACAGAGCCCCGTTGATTATTTTGTAGCGGGGCACTATGTCCCCTGGTTGGCATTGCCAGGTTATTGCCGGAGTCGACAATAAAGTCAAAATTAAGCGGCTTATCCGGATGGATCACCATGCCCTTAACAAGCACAGGCGTGAAGGATGAAGAGACGCCAACCATGGTGCCCGGATCGGGAAGCTGAGACACGAACAGACTTTGAGCGTACCCATACTCAGGACTGATTAAAAGCAAGACGACAAGAAGAAAACACACCCAACTTCGATACATTGCGCTCTCCATAATCACATGCCTGAAAAATGAATTATCCCGGTCAGTACCGGGACAATTCAAACTGCTCATGAATTCTTCAACTCCCGCACTCAGCCTCCGGCCGATACCGGAAACATGGTTTTTATCGGCGTGATATTAACAATGATCGGGGTAAACCCAACAACGCCTTCGGTCTTGATGCGCTGGATTTCCGCCGGGTCAACCTGAACCTTGATACCCTGGCCTGTGCGCTCGACCACAAGATTCAACGCCGCGGGATTGAAGTCAATACCACCGTATTCAGCGTTATCCTTCGTCACCTTTTGCGCCTCTCCATTTAATACAACTCCGTTGCTAACAAGCGCCATTAACACATTCCGCTCTTGATACATCTTTAAATAATGCAACGACTCTTTAGCTCCATCAATATTAACATCATTACCATTATCATGCCGCCAATTCTTCATCTTAATCAATTCAACATCTCCGTTTTGCTCATCACTCACACCCTGTATCCCGATTAAACGCGGATTAGTTATCGCCCTGCCCTTAAAATCATTGTTAATAATAGATGTCAATGATTTACCCTTATAATCGCCATCCAACGTCCGATGAATATAACGCTGACCTTGAATGGTAAGAACCGAAACAATTGTTTCACCCGGTGCAAGATCCAAGCCTTTCTCATCAATACTTTCCCATCTGCCATTTGACATAATATCTTGCGTTTTCATACCTGGCCTAGCCATCACACCCAACAGAACAACATCCTTGGATGAGGCACCATTATTTAACTTAATACCAATATCACTTTCCACAATTCTAATCTGTGATAATTCTTCATTGCTGTTAACAATAATACGGCTATTTTGAATGTAATTATTACCGGTAAACGTCAATTCCACAGGCTCCGTCGTATCACTCTCAATCCTGACATTTTCCAAGACAACCGTTGCTCCCTCAGGAAGATTAACCTTCACGTTACTGGCAATATTAACTGTCCCCCTTGTAATCAACCCCTTATTACCATTTGCTTTTTCAGCCTTAACAGCATCAAAATATGCACCATTTAAAAATACGGTCTTACCACGATCCGTAAACCGGCCAACTTTACCCAAACCACCTGCTAAAATCTTCCCTTGATCTGCAGGCATTGTGTCCATGATAGCCTTATAACCTATCTTGCCATCCTGTGGCTTTACTTTATCCATCACACTGGAATTAAACTGAGCTTGGAAAACTTTCTCAAAATAACTCCCACCGTCTGTTCTTAACGGCTTTCCATCAACAGTTGCGGCTCTTGCCGCCAACTGTTGTGCCATAAATGCCTCAATCGTATACACAACCAGAAATGCATTAGGAATAATCCTATTGGTTTGAAAATCCTGCAACAAAAGAAGGATCAAAACAGGTGAAGGTTTCTCCCAAAACTTTTCCAAAGCCCCTGTTTTCGCATTGGCAAAGTTTTCCCCTAAATGCTCAAGTTTCAATTTACGTATAAGAGCCAAAGCTGCATCAACATCGGGATTATTCGACGCCACCAAGGCTTTCTCAAATAATACAACGCTCTCTTTATCATCATTCTGACGGATTTTATCCACCAGCCCTGGATTGGCCTCAGCCACCTTCTTAATCACTGCAAAAATTTCCTCTTGCTGATTCTCGGGAAAAACGGCTTCTTCAACACCATGAATCATCACATTCCAACTGCCATCGTTCTCAAGTTGAGATTCAAGTTTATCACCAACTGTCATATCTCCAATATCATAATCCCCATCAGAAGCTGTCCAGTAAACCCGACCCTTACCATAATCTTTATGCTGCAACCTAACCTGTCCAAGAACACGAAACGCACGGTCATAATATCTTATACCAAAAGCTGTTGGCATATCCCCGCTGTAACCAATCTTGCCCGTCCAGTTGCCGCCGCGTGATTTTGTCCCGCCATCCGTAATGATATTAAGAGAAACACTTTTAATAAAGTCATCCCCTAAAACACTGGCAATCGCATCAATAGCTGAAAACATCCCAGAACCATCCCCGGCAAGAACTTTAGGCGACTCTTCAACACTCAACAAAACCTGCGCATATCCATTGTATTTCTCTACAAAATCTGTCATGAATTGAATATATGCCGCGGGAGAATTCTCCGAAAAACGTTTAATATTTGTCACAAAATACTGAACACCTAAAACACCACTCTTTAACGCCGCCTCAAAAATGTCAGCATTACGTTCTGATTTTGCCAACGTATCAAAAGAGAATGGCTTCTTATCTTTCAATTGTTGAGCCTCTTCCAGAGTAATTGTCGGGAAATTCGGCTTAATTAACGCTAAAATTTCCTGTGCCGTCATCTGATCCACAACAACCGGTTTCAGTTCCTTTGAAGAACGAACCCAAAACAATGCTGGGCGATCTTTTTCGTCTCCTTTAAGATCTA
>JAZDPD010000078.1:0-18148 GCA_043798045.1 Candidatus Omnitrophota bacterium
AATGGATTCAGGATTGGATGAATAACTACCCCAGGAAGATTTTGGGTTACAAGACGGCGAATGAAATGGCAAAGGAATGCTTGCAGGGTAACAATTGATCTTAAAGCTTATTTTTGTCGCACTATGAGTTACAATTCGCGAGAGAGAAAATTGTATTGATTCTGTCTTTGCCTCAGGGGATGTCAGTGGTAGTATATTAAATATTAACAGGTTGATATGGATCATGTTGTTTCTGGTATAAAAAGAATAGGGGAAAAGTATATGTTGATGGCCAAAGATATCATGTCGACACAAATGATCACGGCTGGCAAGGATATGTCTATTTTTGATGCGGCGGATCTTTTGGTGGAACATCATATTACCGGGATACCGATTGTTGATAAAGATAATAACTTGATCGGGATACTTTCAGAGTACGATGTCTTGCGTATTCTTAAAGAAGCTTCTCCGCGCGAAGACAAGACCGTCGGTGATTTTATGACCAAGAATGTGGTTTCTTTTGAAGATACGGCGCCGATGGTCAAGGTCTGGGAATTCCTGATCGATAATCCGGCCAAGCGTCGTGTGGCGATAGTCAGGAATGGGAAACTGGTGGGATTGGTCAGCCGCGGCGATGTTGTTCGGCAGATCGTCAAGATTAAGCGGGGATAACAATGGTTAAAACAAAGATCATTTGTACACTGGGGCCTGCGTCCAATAAAAGGTCGGTGTTGGTCGCCATGATGCGCGCGGGGATGGATGTGGTCCGTCTGAATTTTTCTCACGGGAAGATCGAGGAACATTTGGCCAGCATCAGGCTTGTGCGCGAAATCAACCGTATTTATCGCCGGCGTGTGATGATCCTGGGTGATCTTGAGGGGTATCGTGTCCGGGTGGGGCAGATCAAGAATCCCCAGGGGCTTATGCTTAACAAGGGTGAGCATGTCTGGCTGACGAGAAAAGCGGTGGCGGGAGATGATCGTGTGATACCGTTTGATTATGCGGGTAATATAACCAGGATTAAAAAGGGTGCTCAGATTTTCATTGATGATGGCAATATTGCGCTTGTGGCCGAGGAAGTTCGAAAGGATACGGTCAAGTGCCGGGTGGTTGTCGCCGGGGTGGTCAAGGAGCATAAAGGTATCAATATGCCTGATGTGAAAATTGACATACAAGGTGTCACGGCCAAGGACAGGCGACATGTTGAGTTTTGTGTGACGCATAAGGTGGATTTCCTGGCGCAGTCTTTTGTCAGGAACAGGGAAGATGTTTTGGCGCTGAAGAAAGAGCTTGGCCGCAGTGATTTTCAGCCGCGTGTGATTGCCAAGATCGAGAACAGGGAAGGGATCAGAAATGTGGACAGCATCATGCGTTGTTGTGATGGGATCATGATTGCCCGCGGCGATATGGGGGTTTCCATCCCGATTTATGAGGTACCAGTTGTCCAGAAAGATATTATCCGTAAATGCAATACAGCCGGGAAGCTTGTTATTACTGCCACACAGATGCTGGAGAGTATGACGGCAAACTTAAGGCCGACGCGTGCTGAAGTGTCTGATGTTGCCAATGCCATCATTGACGGGACTGATGCCGTGATGCTTTCAGCGGAAACAGCCGTGGGCTTATATCCGCCTGCTTGTGTGCAGATGATGAATAAGATCATTCAATTCACGGAAAAACACCGTTCTTCTTGAGCAGGGTATTATTTTTCCGGTCCGTAAAATGCCCCGCCGTAGCTTCCTGCACCGTCTAATCCCGTAAATGACCCGCCGTATCTTCCATAAGATAATAGTGCGAATTTGCTTTTTTGAAGCTGCGATAGGCGTGTTTGTCTGGAGAATTCATGGTCATCAAGCGCTGCCGCCATTTGTTTTTGCTGGATGGTGGTGTTAATGAGGTTCTGAATTTGTTCAAGGCCTGTTTCTGCCATCACCGGCAGGGGGGTTCCAAGGATTAAGAATATTATTGTTATTATAGCGGCGTTTTTCATGTTTCCTCCCTGTTCCGTTACTTAATCCAACCTATTTAAATCTAACATATGATTTGCTCGAAAAACAAGGGGGGTATTTCGAGAAAATTTTCTTGACTTAAGGGTTATCCATGGTATCCTTGAAGAAAATTATATCGATACTGTTTTCTCGATATTAAACCCACGTGCCTTGAAAGGAATATGCCATGAGTTTACCCCGGGCTGTATCGCGTTCTACCTTGAAGAGATTGCCGTTATATTTGCATCTTCTGGAGAATTTCATGAATCAGGGGATGGAAAATATCTCTTGTACACAGCTTGCGAAAGAATTTGATTTTGACCCCACACAGGTTCGCAAGGATCTTGAGGCCACGGGAGAGGTGGGCACGGCACGTATCGGCTTTAAGACAACAAGTCTGGTGCTTAGGATCCGTGAGTTCCTGGGATGGAACAATGCGCATGATGCATTTCTGGTGGGGGCCGGGAATATGGGCAAGGCACTTTTGGGTTACAAGGATTTTGAGAAATACGGGCTGAATATTGTGGCTGCGTTTGATAAGGATGCCCGGAAGGTGGGAACACGCATTTTTGACCGGCAAGTCCTTTCACTTAATAAGCTGCCTGGCCTGGTCAAGCGCATGCATGTGAATATCGGGATTGTGACGGTCCCGGCCGGGCAGGCGCAGGAAGTGGTGGATTTGATGGTTTCTTCCGGGATCAGGGCCATATGGAATTTTGCACCGGCACCTTTAAGGATTTCGGATGGCATTATCCTGGAGAATGCCCGACTGACACAGAGCCTGGCGGTGCTCACTAATAATTTAACCCGTGTTTTGGGGAAATCATGAGTGTAATGGATATAAAGGAGTTGAGAAAATATGCCTACGTTGATGTACAGGAAATTTGAGAAAGTCTGTAAAATCATTGAGCACCATGACAATGATGCTTCGAAACTTATTCCGATCTTGCAGGAGATCCAGCATGAATACCGGTATCTTCCCGAGGAGATCATGACCTTTGTGGCCATGTCCCTGGGATTGTCTCCGGCCAAGGTTTTCGGAGTGGCTTCATTCTATGCGCATTTTGCGCTTGTCCCCAAAGGCAAGTACGTTATCCGGCTGTGTGATGGTACAGCCTGTCATGTCAAGAGTTCGCAGGGGATCTTAAACGCACTTTATCAAAGGCTGGGGTTGAGTGAGAAATTGCCAACGACACCGGACATGCTCTTCACTGTTGAAACTGTCTCTTGCCTTGGGGCGTGCGGGTTGGCACCGGTCATGGTGGTTAATGATAAGGTTTATGGACAGATGTCGCCGGAGAAAGCGGTGGCGCTGGTGGATGATATTATCGGGAAGGAGGATGCCACTCATGTGTGAACTCAAGGATGCGGCAGAAATAGTGTTCAAGGGAAAAGAGGGATTGCGCAGGATTGTTATTTGCACGGGCACCGGGTGCGTGGCCAATGGCGCGCTGGAAGTATATGCTGAATTTCTCAGGGTTATAAAAATGTCGGGTTTTTCGGTCGTTGAATCTTTCAACGGGTTGGAGAAGCTTAAGAAGCCGTCCGCTTCTGTATATTTATCCCAAAGCGGTTGCCAGGGGTTTTGTCAAATGGGGCCGCTGGTCAAGATACTTCCGGATGATATTCTTTACAATCTCGTTAAACCTGAAGATGTTGCCCTGATTGTTGATAAAACCCTGGGTGCGGGTGAGGTTGTTGAGAAGTTGCTTTATGTTAATCCGGTTAATAAAGAACGCTGCCGTTCACAGAAAGATATCCCGTTTTATCAGCGACAGTCGCGTTTTGTTCTTAAGCAGTGCGGGGAGTTGAATCCGGAGGATATCCACGAGTACATGGCCATGGGTGGTTATGATGCTGCCCAAAGATGTTATACGCAAATGACACCCGAGGGTATTTGTAAGGATATGATCGACTCCGGCCTGCGCGGGCGTGGCGGCGGCGGTTTCCCGACAGGTAAGAAATGGGATGTGGCCAGGGTGCAAAATAGTGCCAAGAAATATCTTATTTGTAACGGGGATGAGGGGGATCCGGGTGCTTTCATGGATCGGAGTGTGATGGAGGGCAATCCGCATGCTGTCATTGAGGGCATGATGATTGCTGCCTGCGCGATCGGTTCTGATGAAGGGTATGTTTATGTGCGCGCAGAGTATCCTCTGGCGGTCAAGCGCATCCGGATGGCTTGTGCAGATGCGTTAGAGGCCGGAATTCTTGGTAAGAATATTTTCGGTACGGGTAAAACCCTGAATATCCATGTGATGGAGGGGGCCGGAGCCTTTGTTTGCGGAGAGGAAACAGCACTCATGGCATCTATTGAAGGCAATCGCGGCATGCCGTTGCCCAAACCGCCGTTCCCTGCGCAAAGCGGGTTATGGGGCAAGCCTACCGTTATTAATAATGTTGAGACGCTGGCGACAGTGCCCTTGATCATGGCAATGGGTGTTAAACAGTTTCGAAGCCTGGGAACAAAAACTTCTCCCGGTACTAAAACATTTGCGCTTTCAGGCCATGTGGCCAATACCGGTCTTATTGAAGTGCCCTTCGGGCTGACATTGAAAGAAATTATTTTTAATGTGGGTGGTGGTGTGACGGATAAAAAAGGAAGGATTGATCCGGAGGGTTTTAAAGCGGTGCAGATTGGCGGCCCATCGGGTGGGTGTTTGACCAAAGCGCATTTTGATTTACCCCTGGATTTTGATTCGCTTAAAAACATTGGCGCCATGGTCGGCTCCGGGGGTTTGGTGGCCATGAACAGATCAACATGCATGGTCGCGATAGCCAAGTATTTTATGCAGTTCACCCAGAAAGAGTCCTGCGGAAAATGTGTTTTGTGCCGTGAAGGAACTCGTCAGCTTTTGTATTTGCTGGAAGATGTGACACAGGGGCGGGCTACCCTTGAAACGCTGGATATCCTTGAGGAACTGGCGGAAGCTGTTCAAAAGGGTTCATTGTGCGGCCTTGGGAAAACAGCACCCAATCCGGTTCTTTCAACGATGAAATATTTCCGGGATGAGTACTTGTCGCATGTTGTGGATAAATGTTGTCCAACGGGTGAATGCAGGTCTCTGGCAAAGCCTGAGATAAAAGCGGAAAAATGCAAGGGCTGTGGGGCATGTGTCAAGAAGTGCCCGGTGGCAGCGATTAAAGGTGAATTAAGGAAACTGCATACGATCCAGGAAACGCTTTGCGTGAAATGCGGGGCATGTGCTGCGGCATGTAAATTTGATGCGATTGTGGGGGTCTAAAATGAATACGGGGAAATTTATCAATATTGACGGTCGTGAGGTGGCATTCACGGATGAGAAAAACCTGCTTGAAGTTATTCGTAAGGCGAATATCGACATACCGACATTCTGTTATGTGTCAGAGTTAAGCGTCTATGGCGCCTGCCGTATGTGCACGGTGGAGGTCGAGGGCAAGGGCCTTACCACGTCTTGCTCATTGCCACCGGAGCCGGGCATGAGGGTCAGGACCAATACGGATTCGGTACGTCAGATCCGCAAGATTGCGCTGGAGTTGATCCTGGCGAATCATGAAAGTGAATGCCCAACCTGCACCAAGAATACCAGCTGCAAGCTCCAGGACCTTTCCAAACGCATGGGTATCACCAAGGTGCGTTTTCGTTCCGTTAAAAAGACGGCGCCGGTGGATCATTCCGCCGTGATCGTGCGAAATCCTAACAAGTGTATCCTGTGCGGGGATTGTGTACGGATGTGTTCTCAGGTGCAGGGCATCGGGGCCATTGATTTTGCTTACCGCGGCCATGAGGTCGTGGTGCAGCCGGCCTATGGTAAAAGCCTTGAAGAGGTCCAGTGTGTGTATTGCGGTCAGTGCGTGCGCGTTTGTCCGACCGGCGCTTTGACCCCGCGCAGTGAGGTTAAGGAGGTCTGGAAATCACTGGATGATAAGAATAAGACCGTCATTGTTCAGATTGCTCCAGCGGTGCGCGTGGCCTTGGGGGAAGCGTTTGGTTTGGCTGCCGGCGAACTTACGACCGGGCAGATTGTGGCGGCGCTTAAAATGATGGGTTTTAAGAAAGTATTTGATACGTGTTTTGCGGCAGATTTGACCATCCTTGAAGAAGGCCATGAGTTTATTCATCGCTTGACCCATGCCGGGACATTGCCGATGTTCACGTCCTGCTGTCCGGGATGGGTCAAGTATGTGGAGCAGCACCATCCGGATATGCTGGGGAATTTATCGTCGTGCCGTTCCCCCCAGCAGATGTTCGGGGCTGTGGCCAAGAATGTGATGGCATCGGAGTGGGGTATTAAAAAGGAAGATATGACCGTAGTTTCCATCATGCCCTGCACCGCCAAGAAATTTGAGGCCAAGCGTCCTGAGTTCATGGAACATGGGATGGCTGATGTTGACCATGTGATTACAACCCAGGAACTGGCACAGATGATCAATGAATATGGCATTCAGTTTCGCCATCTTCAACCGGAAGCATTGGATATGCCCATGGGTTTTAAAACAGGGGCCGGGGTGATTTTCGGGAATACAGGCGGGGTCACGGAAGCTGTTTTACGGTTTGTCTATGAAAAGGTTGAAGGCAAGCCGCTGGATAATTGTGATTTTCATCAGGTGCGCGGTGAGTCCGGTATGCGTTCGGCTGAGGTTGTCCTGGGTGGCAAGACATTCAAGCTGGCGGTGGTGCATTCATTGGCCAATGCGCGAAGTTTGCTGGAGAAGATCCGCAAGGGCGAATGCATGTATCATTTTATTGAAGTGATGTCATGTCCCGGAGGATGTGTCAATGGTGCGGGACAACCGATTAATTTCGAGCTTGATTACAAAAAGAAGCGCACGCAGGGCTTGTATGAAGCGGATAAAATGCTCCAGCTGCATAAGTCGCAGGATAATCCTTATATCAAGGAACTTTATGTAAGAAAACTTGATTTTCCCGGCAGTGACCGGGCACATCATTTATTGCATACCCGCTACAATGCCCGGCGGCGCATGAAGGGACGTTCCATGGTCATTGTTAATGGCGGGCATGAAAACAAGCTGGAGATTCGGGTATGCGTGGGTACCAGCTGTTATTTGCGCGGGGCGCAGGATCTCTTGCACCATTTGGCCAAGTACATTTCAGATAAGGGGTGGCAGGAACGGGTGTTGGTGAAGGCCACGTTCTGTTTTGAGAAATGCAACAAAGGGCCGACGGTGAAGATCGGCGAAGCTGTTATTGTGCATTGTGACTTTGCCAAGGCAACGGCCGCGATCGACAAGGCTGTTGAGGCATTAACACTAAAGGTGTAACACATGGTCTACGGGATCGATCCGAAACAGGTTGTCTTTACCAATCAGGCGCGTTGCCGGGATTGTTACCGGTGTGTGCGTGTTTGTCCGGTGAAGGCCATTCGTATTGAGGGTGGTCAGGCGTTTGTGGACCGCCAGCGCTGCATGAGCTGCGGAACGTGCGTGCGGGAATGCCCCCAGGGCGCCAAGACGTATCGCCGGGATATTGAAAAAGTCATGCAGGTGCTGCTGGATCATGAGTTTGTTGCGGTTTCGCTGGCGCCGTCGTTTGCTGGAGCTTACGAGGGGTGGGCCTGTGCCAGGCTGCCTTCGGCCTTGCGGCGTTTGGGTTTTAAACATGTGGCGGAGACTGCGGTAGGGGCCTATGAGGTTGCGCGCGCCACTACGGCGGTTGTGCAGAAGAATGATCGTTCCTATATTTGCACGGCGTGTCCGGCATTGGTGAATTATATCGAGAAATATGACCAGGAGAAGATTGGCAATCTTTTACCGCTTGTTTCTCCCATGATGGCGCATGCCAAGCATATTAAAGCACGGTACGGGGCAGGGGTGAAGGTGATCTTTATCGGGCCGTGTGTGGCCAAGAAAATGGAGGCTCAGCGGCCGGAATATGAGGGGTTGATCGATGGGGTCTTGACGTTTGATGAGTTAAATGAATGGCTTAAGGTAAGGCGTATTGATTTAAGCGGGTGCGAGGAAAGTTCTTTTGATGAACTCCCCGCCGGAAAGAGCAGGTTATTTCCCATGGAGGGGGGCGCATCGGCCACATCGTCATTGAGTACAAGTCATCTGGATGAACGCATGCTTTTTGTCAGCGGGTTTGAAGAAATCAGGGAGGTCCTGGGATCTTTCCCGGCTTTTGAGAAACCGTGTGTGATTGAGCCGTTGATCTGCCCGCACGGGTGTATTGGTGGTGTCGGCATGGGAAAAGGGATACGTGTGTTTGATGCACGCGCCAGGATCATGAAGTATGCCGCGCAAAGCCCGACAGCCAACGGTGACGATGGCGTGCCGGCTGATTTGTCGGCAACGTTCTTTCCGCAGGGGATCAGTCCTGATAGGCCGCTGCGGGAAGAAGATATCCGGCTGGTATTGGAAAAAACGGGTAAGGCCCGTCATGAAGATCAACTCAATTGCGGGGCGTGCGGATATCCTTCGTGCCGTGACCAGGCCGTTGCGGTGGTCATGCAGATGGCTGAAACAGATATGTGTATTCCGCACATGCGCCGCCTGGCCGAGCAGCGTTCTGACAGGATCATTGCCACAAGTCCAAACGGGATCGTGGTGCTTGATGAGTCATTGCAGATTTTAAGCGCCAATCAGGCGTTTATCAAAATGTTCCATACCAACGGTTCTTGTGCGGGTAAAAGCATTTCGACACTGGTGGATCCTGATCCGTTTGAAAAGGTGGCGTGCGGACAGATCGAGATATTCGATGAGGTCGGCATGCAGGCGTCTCATGGTTTGCTGGTGCGGCAATTGATTTATGCGCTGCGGGAAGAGAAACAATATGTCGGGATCTTTGTTAACATGACGCCCTCAGCCGTGAATACGCAGCGGCTTGAGAAAATGAAGGGTGAAACGATCCAGCAGGCGCAGGATTTGCATCAGCATCAGATAGAAATGGCGAAGAATTTTGCAAACTTTCTGGGTGAGTATACGGCCAAAGGTGAGCAGCTGGTTCAGAAACTTCTGGAAGCAGTCAAAGATGAGAATGATAAAAATGGCATGTGAGGGATCATGAGTTACAAGCACATTGACACGACATACTTGCAGGCATCACGAAAAATGGGGGCACCGTGCGGTGATGCTGTTTTTTGCCGGCGCAGCATGTATCACACAACGATCATCCTGGCGGATGGGATTGGTTCCGGCATCAAGGCGCATATTGCCTCGCAGATGAATGTGGCGCGCTTATCCGCATTATTAGAGGGCGGGACATCGTTGCGGGGTGCATTCTTAAGCATTGTAAGAACGATGAGCCAGTGGCGCGACCATTCCATGCCGTTTTGTGCTTTTGCGGTCGGAAGGATTCTTAACGACGGGTTGATGACTATATTAAGTTATGAAATGCCGCCGCCTGTTTTTATTGGCAGTGCCGGTGTTCACGCGCTTAAAGCGGAGGCATTGCTGGTGGAGGCCGGTCTTGCGCATGAATACCGCGGCCGTCTGAATCCCGGGGAAAGTGTTTTGATGGTTAGTGATGGCATCACACAGGCGGGCCTGGGAAGGGGATTGGCCAATGGATGGGGGATTGAAGGCATCGAGGCTTTTGTGGGTTCTACATTAACGTATCCCTGTGATGTTCAAAAACTGTCGCGCGATCTCATGCGTCGGGCGCATGCGCTTGATGGGGATATCAATGGGGATGACCGGACCGTGATGCTGGCGCAGTGTCGCCGGGGTGAGGTCGTGAATGTCCTGACCGGGCCTCCCCGGGAGCGGGATCAGGATGAAGATCTGGTGAACCTGTTCCTTGAGCGGGATGGGGTGAAAGTGATCTGTGGTGCCACAACAGCAGATGTGGTAGCGCGCCAGCTTGGCGGGGAGGTTAATGTCCAGCAGGACGTGCATGCCTTATCAACACCTCCCCGGTATTTTGTCGACGGAATTGATTTGGTGACGGAGGGGGCTGTTACCCTTAACCAGGTCTATAATATTCTTGATGAAGATTTGGGGAATGATTATGACAAAAGCGCGGCGGCTGATCTGGCGTGCATTTTAAGGGCAGCCGATTGGCTGCATTTTACTGTCGGCGGCGCCGTGAATCCGGCCAATGCTGATTTGGTTTTTCGCAAACAGGGGGTACTTTCCCGTGCAAAGATCATTCCCCTTATTGCCGGGAAACTGGAAAAGATGGGCAAGTTGGTCGATATCCAATATATTTAACCTGTATTTCTTCTCGTTCATATCCTAATCAGTGATAAAGTATTAAAAATCAAGGTGGCTATATGCCGGGAATAGGAATTCCTGAATCGAAAGCCAAGGAGATTTATGCCGGCGGTTGAATCTTCTCTTGCGAGACAGGTGTTTGGGTGTCCGTGAGCATTGAAAATCGAAAAGTGAAGGGGTGATTGGATGCAGGAAGAAACAGGCATTTTGCCGCAGAATTTTTTTCAGGAAACGGGTGAGGGGATGTGTGCCGTGCCGTGCCCTTCATCATTGTCGCCGGATTCTTCGCTTGAACAAATCCTGGTTTTTGCCCGGCAGGCGCAGGCATCGGATGTGCATGTTTGTGTGGGCGCGCCGGTCATGTTCCGCAAATTCGGGGCTTTTCAGGCCATGACCGCGGATGTATTAAACGGCGAGCGCATTGAAGCCATGTTGGGGGTATCTCTTGCAGCTGACAAATGGGCACGTGTCAAGGAATCGGGTGATCTGGAGTATGTGCATGTGATTCCCGGAGCCGGGCGTTTTCGCATGGTGGTGACACGTCAGCGCTTTGGGTGGGATATGACAGCCCGTCTCATTGACATGCATGTGCGCTCATTTGAGCAGTCGCTGATGCCGGCATCCTGTAAAAGTTTGACCCATTGGGCGCAGGGGCTGGTGCTGGTGGCAGGCCCCGCCGGTTGTGGGAAAAGCAGTACGTTGGCGACATTTGTCGAGTTGATCAATCAGACGCGCGATGAACATGTTATCACCATTGAGAATCCGATTGAAATTGTCTATACACCCAAGAAATGTCAGATTAGTCAGCGTGAAGTTAACTTGCACACGCTTTCCAGTGCCAATGCGCTAAGGGCTTCTTTGCGTGAAGATCCGGATATCATTGTTGTCAGCGAATTAAGGGATTTGGAAACGATCCAGCTGGCGGTGACGGCCGCGGAAACCGGGCATCTTGTTTTCGGGACGATGAATACCAATGATGCATCGCAGACCATTACAACCTTGGTTGGTTCGTTTGCGCCGGATGAACAGCCGATTGTCCGCAATATGGTTGCGGAATCATTGCGGGGTGTTGTGTGCCAGCAGTTGATCCCGAAACTCGACGGTACCGGGATGATCCCCGCCTATGAGGTGCTGATGATGACGCCTGCGGCTGCAGCGCTCATCAAGGGCAACCGGATGCGCCAGTTGAATAATGTCATCGCGACAGGAAAAAGCGGCGGCATGGTCCTTCTGGATAATGCCCTGCAGGAATTGGTTCGTCAGGGAGTGATCAGCGGACAGGAGGCCTTTCTCCGAGCGGTTAATCCGAATTTGTTTGCACAGTTTGCGCCGGGAAAGCCGGCGGTTGGAGGGAATACTTATGGCCAAGATTGATGCATTATTTAACCAGTTGATGTCCCGGCAAGGCTCCGACCTTCATCTCGAGCAGGGTCAGTGCCCCAAACTGCGCATCCATGGTTCATTGCAGGTCATGGACAATGAACCGGTTTTAACACAAGAGGCCCTGGAAGGCCTTATGTCTGAAATAGCAGGTGCCCAAGGCTGGGGCCGTTTCCTGCAGACGGGGGATCTTGATTTTGCGTATGCCCTTGGGCAGGAGGCGCGTTTTCGTGCCAATTATTACCGTCATTTTTACGGGTTTGGCGCAGTATTTCGTCTTATACCGTCGAAGATCGTGCCCCTGGAGCAGCTGGGCATGCCCGATACGCTTAAGAATTTCGGTGAATTGAACGCGGGGCTTGTTCTTATCACAGGCCCGACAGGCAGCGGCAAGTCAACGACATTGGCGGCTGTTATTGATTATATCAATCGGACTAAAGCCAAGAAGATCATTACGATCGAAGAGCCGGTGGAGTTCATGCATGCCAACCAGAAAAGCATTGTGACGCACCGTGAGGTTGGTCTTGATACGGTTTCTTTTGCCTCTGGTTTAAAAAGTGCCATTAAAAGCGACGCGCAGATTATTCTGGTGGGTGAAATGCGTGATCGTGAAACCATCATGCTGGCATTGACGGCAGCGCAGATGGGGATATTGGTGTTCGGAACGCTTCATACGAATTCCGCGGCCAAAACCATTGACAGGATTGTTGATATTTTTCCGATGGACCGTAAGAATCAGGTGCGTACGGTGCTGGCCAATACCCTTCAGGGGATTGTTGCGCAGCAGTTGTTAAAAAGTGCTGATGGAAGGCGCCGCTGGGTGGCGTATGAGATCCTGTTGCGCTGCGTATCACTGGGGGCAATTATTTCGGATGGGGATGCGTCCAAGCTTGTTTCTGAAATTCAGACAAATAAGGCGATGGGGATGGTTTCCATGGATGATTCTCTGGCGGATTTGGTGAATGCCGGCAGGGTCAAGAGTGAGGATGCGTTCATGAAGGCCATTGATAAGCCGTCCTTTATGGCAAGGTTTGCCAATAAAATTGGATAATTTTTAGAGAATGTGTATGATAAGGCCGTGTTGAATGTTGCGTGATAAAATGTTTTCGATATTATAAATATTTATAGATTGGCTGGCATGGGTGAGATCAAGGATCTAACGGCGAAAATGATTGCTTTCCGTGATGAGAGAGACTGGAAACAGTTTCATAATCATAAGGATGTGGCGCTATCGCTGGTGCTGGAGGCGGCGGAGGTGCTCGAGCATTTTCAGTGGAAGTTAGCCTCCGAGGTGGTGCAGTACGGCAAGGACCATAAGGCTGAGATTGCGGATGAGTTGGCAGATGTTGCCTGGTATTTGTTCGAACTGGCGCATGATCTTGAGATCGATTTGCCGGATGCGATTATGGTCAAGACAGCCAAGAATGCCCAGAAATATCCGGTGGCCAAGTGCAAGGGCCGGCATACTAAATATAATAAACTTTAGTTTTCTTCCGCATGATCTTTTATGACAATCAATAATATAAAACCCGGCAGGATTCATGAAGCAAAATATTCCCGTGAAGAGATTCAGGGATGTCTTGATGTGTTGACGGAGCTTGTGACAAACAGCGCGCAAATGGCACATCTTCCTGAGGATCAGAGGGTTGTTTTATTAACTGTAACAGGGCAGATATCGCGGCCTGACAAGCAGGAAATCCGCAAGCGCAGTGCTGACCGGCGGCGGTTAAAGCGACAGAAGATCGATGACCATGAGCGTCAGCTGCGTGCCGCCACAGGCATCCGCAGTGCGCGGGAATCAACGGTTTTTATCGCACCATCCAGGGTTGAACGTCTCACGCACCCGGTATCCGAGGATCAGCCCGAACTTATCAATCCGCGCAATTGCTATGTATGCAAGGAGGAGTTCACCAGGGTGCATTCTTTTTATGACTCCATGTGCCCGAAATGTGCGCCTTTTAATTATTCCAAACGCTTTCAGACGGCATCTTTGGCAGGGAAAGTGGCGCTCATTACCGGCTCCCGGTTAAAGATCGGGTATCAGGCGTCCTTGATGATGTTGCGTGCCGGGGCACGTGTGATTGCCACAACGCGCTTTCCTGTTGATAGTGCCATGCGTTACGCCCGTGAAAAGGACTTCGGCCAGTGGGGAGATCGTCTGCATGTTTACGGGCTTGATCTTCGGCACACCCCCAGTGTCGAGATCTTTTGCAAGTTTGTTGAGAAGAAATATGACCGGCTGGATCTTTTGATCAATAATGCGGCACAGACGGTGCGCCGTCCGTCCGGGTTTTATGCGCATATGATGGCCAATGAAATGCTGCATTTTGAAGACCTGTCCAAAGATGTGCAGGGCTTGTTGCGGCCTTTTGATGATTGCAAGAAAGAGCTTGGCCTTCAGCATTATTCATTGCGTCCGCAAGGGGCGGAGCTTATGGTATCCTGGAGCGGGAAGGCTCCGGGGGTTGGGTTATCTTCCTCTGCGGAGCTTTCACAAATCCCTTATGTATATGACCAGGACTTGTCGGTCGATAAAGTTTTCCCTGAAGGCAAGCTGGATGCCGATTTGCAACAGGTCGATCTGCGGGATGTTAACAGCTGGCGCCTGCGCCTGGGTGAGATTGAGACATCCGAGATGATCGAGTTGCAGCTGGTGAATGCCATCGCGCCCTTTGTTTTGTGTAATCGCCTTTCTTCCATGATGAAGCGGGATAATACGGGGCAAAAGCACATTGTGAATGTGTCGGCCATGGAAGGAAAGTTCCATCGTTTTGTAAAGACTGACCGTCATCCGCATACAAATATGGCCAAGGCCGCGTTGAACATGCTGACACATACCTCGGCGAGCGATCTGGCCAAGTATGGTATTTATATGAATGCGGTGGACACAGGCTGGGTTACGGATGAAGATCCGTTTGCCCTGTCCATGCGCAAGCAGCAGGACCATGATTTTCAGCCGCCTTTGGATATTGTCGATGGTGCCGCGCGGGTGTGTGATCCATTCTTTGATGGTATTTTGACAGGCCGGCATTGGTGCGGTAAGTTTCTCAAGGATTATTTTCCCGTTGACTGGTAAATTGGATTAACAGAATTAACCAAAGGATGAACAATGAGTTTAAACAGTGTTAATATCATGGGGAATCTGACCCGTGATCCGGAATCAAAGAGCACGCCATCAGGTAAGTCGGTTTGCAAACTCTCCATTGCCAATAATCGCATCTATGTGAAAAATGGCGAAAGGGTCACGGAGGTGTCGTATTTTGACATTGATGTGTGGGGTGTTGTGGCAGATAATTGTGCCAAATATCTGAAGAAAGGCAGCGGCATTATTGTTGAAGGCCGCCTGCGCCAGGACCGCTGGGAAAAAGAGGGGAAAACGCAGAGCCGTGTTTCGATCACCGCGAATAATATTCACTTCATGCCCAAGCGTAGCGATGACGGCGCCGGAGCGCGTGCGCGCAGTGAATCGGATGTTCCGGCCCAAAGTTCGTCGGTGGATGATGTTGCCTGGGAGGAATAATTTGCCTGGATTAAAGGGTAAAGATCCGCTGCACGGCGTGACATTGGAGATGATCCTGACCTGTTTGGTCGAGAAATACGGATGGGAAGATATGTCGCGGCGTATCAGGATTAATTGTTTTGCCAAAGATCCGAGCATCAAGTCAAGTTTGCATTTCTTGCGCAAAACCCCTTGGGCGCGACAGAAGGTTGAAGATCTTTATCGGCGGGGTATTTAACTTGTATTTCTCAATAGAAAGAGGTAATGCGGGTTGAATCCCTGCTTTTTTACAGAACATGGTAGAAAGCGGATTGGCTGGCAAGGACATTTTCCGAGTTGTTTCTTGTATCGATAAATCAAGGTTAATGCACAATCCGGGGTTAAGGGTCAAACAACGCAACGGGAGGTAAGATGGCACGGAAAGAAAATCAGGAGGTTGATGTCCATAAGATTGCCCGTGATGTGATGGGTCGTTACGGATTTGATGCCGCTTTTTCACCGGCGTTGTTGCAGGAGCTCAAAATTATCCGTGAAGATCTGCTTGTCAGGGCTGATGATGAAGATGTCGTTGACCTTTCAGGTTTGCTGTGGTCATCGATCGATAATGCGGATTCACTGGATCTGGATCAGCTTGAATATTGCGAGCGTGGGCAGCGTCAGGAAATTCTGGTCAAGGTCGCGGTGGCGGATGTTGATCTTTTTGTACCCAAGGGGTCGCGTATTGATGAGCGGGCGGCGAATAACGGGACTTCTGTTTATACGGGTGTTCAAACATTTCCCATGCTTCCGGATCGTTTGTCGACGGATCTTTCCTCGTTAAGGGTGGATGTTGCCCGCATGGCGATGGTTGTTGAATTTGCTGTTCTTAAAGACGGCAGTATCAGACAGGGCAAGATTTACAGAGCCATTGTTGTCAATAAGGCCAAGCTTGTTTATGACGAAGTCGGGGCCTGGCTGGAAGGCCGCGGTATGGTGCCGCTGGAGTTTGCACAAGTTCCCGGGCTTGAAGAGCAGGTGCGGTTGCAGGATGAGGCTGCCGAGCGTCTTAAGATTTTTCGCATGGAGCAGGGGGCGCTGGACCTGGAAAGCCTTGAGACCAAGGCTGTCAAGGAAGATGGGGTTGTTGTGGCGCTTGTTCTTCCGCAAGAGACAAAAGCGCAGTATATCATTGAGAATTTCATGATCGCGGCCAACCGCACGGTGATGGATCGTTTGGCCAGGGCAGGGATGTTGGTGATCCAGCGTATTGTTAGAATCCCGAAAAATTGGCTGGGGATCAGGGAGGTGGCGGCTGGCTTTCATGAAGCTCTGCCCATGGAGCCCAATGCCAAGGCGCTTTCGAAATTTCTTCTCAAGCGCAAGGCAGCGGATCCTTTGCGTTTTCCTGACCTTTCACTGACAGTTGTAAAACTTTTAGGCCCTGGCGAATATGAAATGCTGGAGCCCGGTAAGCCCCCGATCGGTCATTTTGGCCTGGCGATAACAGATTATACGCACGCGACAGCACCTAACCGGCGGTATGTGGATGTCATTATCCAGCGTTTGATTAAGGCGGCGATAGCAGGGCGCCCCTGCCCGTATACGCGCAAAGAGCTCATTGAGCATGCGGCGTGGTGTTCGGACCGTGATAAGGCGTCAAAGAAGGTGGAGCGCTTCATGCGCAAGGTTGAGGCCGCATTGATTTTAAAGGAACGTGTTGGCGAGGTCTTTGACGGGATTGTGACGGGTGCGTCAGAAAAGGGAACGTATGTCCGCCTGATGAGTCCTCCTGTGGAAGGCCGCGTGGTGCGTGCCGGCGAAAGGCTTCGTGTCGGCCAAAGGGTCAGTGTCCGTTTAACGGATGTGAATCCTTATGAAGGGCATATTGATCTGGTGCCTTCACATCGTAAGTGACGTGCTGCGGGTGATACGTGGGGTTGGCGTTGTTGAATAAGGGGGGGGGATTTATATGCCGCAAGGTGTTAAAAGAATGCTGGATTTCCTCAGTAGGGATATTTGGCGTATACATACCAAGAAGTTAAGCCGAAAAGAATCCTTCCTGATCAAGCAGTTGCGTGTGGTTGTGCTGGCGGTCCGCGAGTTTCGCGGTAATCGCTGCCAGTTAAATGCATCTGCCCTGACTTTTTATACGTTACTATCTGTTGTTCCGCTCATGGCCATGGCTTTTGGCATTGCCAAGGGCTTTGGTTTTGACCAACTGCTGGAGAAGCAGTTGTTGGAGAAATTTCCGGGACAGGAGCAGTCCTTGTCGCAGATTATTGGTTTCGCCAATAATCTTTTGGCGAATACCCAGGGCGGTGTTGTGGCCGGTGTGGGCGTAATTGTCCTTTTTTGGACGGTGATTAAAGTGCTCAACAGCATTGAAAGTTCTTTCAATGACATATGGGGTGTTAAACAGGGGCGCAGTTTCGGACGTAAGGTTGGCGATTATCTTTCGATCATGATGATTTGTCCATTTTTTGTTATTGTTTCAAGCGGTGTGACAGTCTTTCTAAGCACACAGGTTGAGATCATTGTTCAGAAGATTGCTTTTCTGGGGGCTTTGAGCCAGGTGGTATTGTTGTTGCTGCATTTGTTGCCTTATATGATGGTTTGGATTCTGTTTACGTTTATTTATATTGTGATGCCCAATACAAAGGTTAATCTTTTTTCGGGGATCATGGGTGGTATTGTGGCCGGAACGATCTATCAGGTGGTTCAGATCATTTACATCAAGTTTCAGGTTGGCGTCGGGAATGCCAATGTTATCTATGGAAGTTTTGCAGCACTGCCGTTATTCTTGCTGTGGCTGCAGGTCAGTTGGAGGATTGTGCTTTTTGGAACAGAGGTTTCCTTTGCGCATCAAAATGTTGATACGTATGAATTCGAACATGATTGTTTGAATGTGAGTTATAAAACAAAACGCCTGTTGTGCTTACAAATCATGGTCGTGCTGGTCAAGCGTTTTGTTTCCGGTGAATTCGGGTTGACCGCCGGGCGGATATCAGATGAGCTGGATATTCCCATTCGGCTTGTGCGGGAGATACTTTTTGAGTTAACCGCGGTGGGCCTGGTTGCCGAGATCAAGGATTCTTCGGATAAGCAATCGGCTTATCAGCCCGGGCGTGATATTAATCATTTGACGCTGTTTTTTGTGAGTGATGCGCTG
>JAZDPD010000079.1:0-11491 GCA_043798045.1 Candidatus Omnitrophota bacterium
AGCGACGCATCCATGCTCGCTAATAAAGCTTCAATCTGGCTTTGATCCCCGGTTTTCGCACTAACCGGACACCAACGAATTTCATCAATAGAAAATCTCCCCTTAAACTTGAGCAAAGCTGTTGCCAGTAATGAATCCTGCTTAAATTCCTGAAAATCATGCTTTTTTTCCTGCCGTTGGCACAATGCCATCCGTGTGTAAACACCCTTTACCTCATCCAATGCATAAATCACAGCCGATTCCATCATCACCGTACGCGTGAGCATATTTACAATCAATTTATAAAGCTGGTCCAATTCACGGATGTGCCACATCCCTGCAGAAGCCTGACGCAACACCTGCTGATACCGTTTGCGTTCAGCCCATAATCTTTCCTGCGCATGCCGGCGAAAGAAAAAATAAATGAACGGGCCGATGGTTGCTAAAAAAGCCATGAGCAATACAGGGAAAATCCATTTCCCGAAACCCAGCATCAAGAATCCGGCTCCAATCGGCAAACCAAAAATAATCAAATATAAAGGAAGTAAAATACAGGCACGGCTAAAAACAATCAGCCGATTCAAGGAGTGTTTTCGACATAACGTACGCGTTACATCAGAAAATGGTTTACTGTCAAACATTAGCCTTCAACCCGTCAGTAATTATATATTTAATTTAAACTAACAGTATCAAATGTAATAATACTACAAAGCAAACATTCGAAAGAACAGTATTTCATATTTTTTAAATTTCAAAACAAAACTTGTCACTTAACATCTTGATAATTTGAATTTCAAAATATATAATAAAACAAATGAAGAAATAACATGAACTACGGAGATACCATGTACCCAGCCACGCATCTTCACCCGACCCGTAGACAAGCTCTTGGACAAACAGGATTAGTGGTAACATTATTTATCCTGTTCCTGGGGCTGGCGGGCTTTACCACATTCCTTTTTATCCAGCAAGGATCATCTGCCGAAGCTCTTAATAAGAAAATTGAAGAACAAGACAGAAACCTGCGCAACGCCAAAAACATGATCGATGAACTGACAGAAAAGATACGCTCGCAGAAAAATATGCTCAATGACCAGGAAGATGCCCTGTCCCGCCTTCGGAATGAATCAGCAACAACAAAGACAGCTCTAGCCCAGGTTCAGACAGGCATCGAAAGCAACATCGGATCCATGCAAAAGAATATCGATACGTTTAAATCCGATGCGAAACAACAAATCGAAAGCTTTTTGGGATCTTCATCGAAAATGGAAGTTAAACTGAATGAACTGGTGAATGAAATCAGGAAAATACAAACACCCGCCGGTGCCATACCCGTTGTTACGATAAAAATGGAACCTGCCGCGACCGAAACGGCAAAAGACAAGAAACAGTAACACAAAATATTCTAATAGACGCCGCCCTGCGCCGTTTTGGGTGATCCTGACTGCAAAACGCCATGATCATTTAACGATTTATTATCCATGAAATTAGATTTGCTTACCCCATCGGCTTGCATTTCATGCGCAGATGAATTATTCTTCAACTGTTTCCCGACCTGTTGAAGGGCCGCTGACATAACATTCTTCCACTGCCTCAATTGCTCATCAGAAAGATAATTGCTCAATTGTGAATCCTGGTCCTGCTGGATAGTCTTGATCCTTCGTTCTAAAACATCCGGCATCAGATTCTGAGCCTTGACTAGCTGGATCTGGTTAAACCCGTCATTTAAAACAGCTGTCACTGACCTGACTTGGGCATCTGACAGTTTCAATAATTCTTTCATGGACAAGACAATTTCACTGATCGCCGCAGCCCCTGATGTTTGGGGTGCTGCTAAAGCCAATGAAAACAAGGGCATCAAAAGAACAACTGATAAACATACAGAAGCGATTCTTTTCATAAGAGACATTTTTGATGGATAAAAGGTCATTTTAACCAAGGCTTGTCTTTGGCAAGAGAAGCTTCAAAATCATCAATCTTTGAAACATGCTGAAGTGTCCAGCCAACCTGATCAAGCCCTTTGAGCAAGCATTCTTTATTAAAGGAATCGATCTCAAAGGAAAACTTCTTTCCGGCAGCACCCACCACCTGTTTCTCCAAATCAACAGCAATTAAACCGGAGGCGCCAAAAGCTGAGACGGCGAAAAGCTCATCCACCTCATCAGCCTGGAGCTTCACCAGCAAAATACCATTCTTGACACAGTTATTATAGAAAATATCCGCAAAGCTCGGTGCGATGACACAGCGAAAACCAAAATCATAAAGCGCCCAGGGTGCATGTTCACGTGAAGAACCGCAACCGAAATTATCCCTTGCCAAAAGGATCTTGGCTTTGGTAAACGGCGTTTTATTGAGAATAAAATCAGGATTCTCTTTTGTGCCTTCATAATCCAGATAGCGCCACTCATGAAATAGATGTTTTCCGAAACCGGTCCGTTCGATCTTCCTTAAAAACTGTTTAGGGATAATGGCATCCGTGTCCACATTGGAACGATCCAATGGTGCTGCAATCCCTGTCAGTGTCGTAAAAGCCTCCATAGCATTAACCTTTCTTCAGAAATTCTCTGATATCAGTAATATGACCGGTCACAGCAGCCGCTGCCGCCATTTCCGGACTGACCAAATGCGTACGTCCACCAGGACCTTGACGGCCTTCAAAATTACGGTTTGATGTTGCCGCGCAACGCTGCCCCGGTGTCAACTGGTCATCATTCATGGCCAGGCACATGGAACAACCCGCATGCCGCCACTCGCAGCCCGCTGCCATAAAAATCTTGTCCAGGCCTTCTCGTTCAGCCTGACGCTTCACACGTCCGGAACCAGGGACAACAAGCGCCTGAACTCCAGCCGAAACTTTTCGCCCCTTGATGATGGCCGCTGCTGCGCGCAGATCTTCAATCCGTCCGTTGGTGCATGAACCAATAAAAACAACATCCACCTTGATATCCGAAATCTTCATCCCCGGTTTAAGATCCATATAACGCAAAGCATTTGCCGCCGCCACTTTGGCGGTTACATCCTTGAAAGAATCAGGATCCGGAACCAGGGCATCAACAGATGTCACCTGACCGGGACTTGTACCCCAGGTTACCTGAGGCAATATATCTTCAGCTTTAATATCAATGACCTTGTCAAAGACAGCTCCTTGATCACTGGACAACGTTTTCCAATACGTGACGGCTTTGACCCAATGGTCCCCTTTGGGCGCGTGATCACGGCCCTGAAGATAGGTGAAAGTTTTTTCATCAGGCGCGATCATACCGCCGCGCGCACCGGCCTCAATCGACATATTACACACCGTCATGCGGCTTTCCATCGACATTTCACGGATTACATTGCCCGCGTACTCAATGACATACCCCGTAGCACCGGCCGTGCCAATCTGTCCGATGATATACAGGACAACATCCTTGGATGTAACACCTGCACCCAAGGCACCGTTGATATTGATCAACATGGTCCTGGATGTCTTCTGCTGCAGCGTTTGAGTGGCCATCACATGTTCAACCTCGGATGTGCCGATACCAAAAGCCAACGCGCCAAAAGCGCCATGCGTGGCTGTATGTGAATCACCGCAGACAATGACCATCCCCGGCTGTGTAATACCAAGTTCAGGGCCAATGATATGCACCACACCCTGGTCTTCATCATCCAGGTCAAAACACCTGACACCAAACTCGTCACAATTCATCTTCAGCTGATCCATCTGAAGGCGCGATGTCGTACTGGCCAGGGACAAATCCTTGCTCTTGGTTGGAACGTTATGGTCCATGGTCGCAAACGTTTTTTGCGGGCAACGGATCTTGCGCCCGGAAATGCGCAGACCTTCAAAAGCCTGGGGACTTGTTACCTCATGCACCAACTGACGATCAACATAAATAATCGAGGCTGTCTTTTTATCCTCATGGACCAAATGGGCATCCCATATTTTCTGATACATTGTCTTTTTCATGATAACTCCTCTAACCTCTTAGTTTGCGCAACACGGTCTGCAAAATACCACCATTACGATAATAATCAATTTCAACCGGCGTATCAAGCCTGACGATAACATTAAACACCTTGCGAGAACCATCCCTGGCAACGGCCGTGACCTTAACATGCTGACGCGGCTTGAGTGATTCATCAAGTCCAGTGACATCATAGACCTCATCCCCGTTAAGGGCAAGGCTTGCCGCATTCTCACCAGGTTGAAACTGCAGCGGCATAATCCCCATTCCCGCCAGATTCGAGCGATGGATACGTTCAAAACTCTCGGCAATCACAACGCGTATGCCTAAAAGTGCCGGTCCCTTGGCTGCCCAGTCACGGCTTGAGCCAGTCCCATACTCTTTGCCCGCAAGGCCGATAAGGGGTACACCGGATTCCTGATACCTGTAGGAAGCGGCATAAATGCTCATCATTTCACCGGAGGGAAAATGCCGGGTCCATGACCCTTCGGTACCGGGAGCCAGCAAATTACGCAAACGGATGTTGGCAAAAGTCCCCCTGACCATAACGCGGTCATTGCCGCGCCTGGCACCATAACTATTGAAGTCCTTTTGTGCGACACCCTGGTTAACCAGATATTGGCCCGCCGGGCTTTTAATGGAAATATTTCCGGCCGGTGAAATATGATCCGTCGTAATGGAATCCCCGGCCATCACAAGAACCCTGGCGCTTTTTATGTCCTCAATAACTTTAAGGCCGCCGGACATCTTCTCGAAATAGGGAGGATGTTGGATATAGGTGCTCTTATCCTGCCATTGATAAAGATCGCCCTTCGATGCCGTGACAGACTTCCAATGCTTGCTCCCTTTAAGGGCATTCTTGTATTTGCCGCTAAAGATTCTGGCCGTAACAAATTTCTTCACCAACTTATTAATCTCGCCCTGGGTCGGCCAAATATCTTTCAAATAAACCGGCTTCCCTTTAGAATCAACCCCCAGCGGTTCATTGGAAAGATTCAAATTGACCGTACCAGCCAGCGCATAGGCCACCACCAGCATGGGAGATGCCAAATAATTCGCTTTCACGTGCGGATTGATACGCCCCTCAAAATTCCGATTCCCTGAAGTAACACTCGCCGCAATCAAATTCCCTTTCTCAATGGCCGCCGCCACCTCATCCGGTAAAGGACCGCTGTTACCGATGCATGTCGCACAACCATAACCCACATTATGAAAACCCAATGCTTCCAGGCTTTTCATTAAACCGGCACTTTTAAGATATGCGTCAACCACCTGAGACCCGGGTGTAAAGGATGTTTTAACAAAAGGCTTCACCTTAAGCCCAAGGGCCACGGCCTTTTTCGCTACAAGACCGGCGCCAATCAATACCGAAGGGTTGGAAGTATTGGTGCAACTGGTAATGGCCGCCAGAACAACACTCCCATGACCGATCATATCCGTGGAGGTTTCAAGCACCTGCTTCCTTTCAATCTCACTGGAAGCCAACCCAAACCCTTTGTGCCCAACTGGTGCTGTCAGGTTCTGATGAAAACTTTCCTTGAGCTCTGTCATGCGCACCCGGTCCTGCGGGCGTTTGGGGCCTGCCAGGCATGGTTCAATGCTCGAGAGGTCAAGGTCAATCAAATCAGAAAATTCTGGTGTAAATTTCTTGTATGGATCAAACAAGCCCTGCGCCTTGTAATAGGCTTCCACCATCCTGGCTTCCCTGGTACGCCCGGTCATCTTGTAAAACGATATAGTCTGGTCATCAACAGGAAAGATACCGATCGTTGCCCCATACTCCGGACACATATTGGAGACCATAGCGCGGTCCGGTAAACTCAAATGCTTGATGCCAGGCCCAATGAATTCAACAAATTTATCAACCACGCCGCGTTTACGCAGCATTTCCGTAATGGTCAAAACCAGATCCGTAGCGGTCACGCCTTCCTTAAGCATCCCGGTTAAACGGACGCCGATAACCTCAGGCATAACCAGTGAAAGAGGCTCTCCCAACATGACGGATTCAGCCTCAATGCCCCCTACACCCCAACCCACAATCCCGATACCATTGATCATGGTTGTATGGCTGTCCGTTCCAACCAGGGAATCCGGGTACAAAACAGGAGCCTTCAGACGCGATCCTGCCGTGGAAAGAACACCCGTTGCCAGAAACTCCAGGTTAACCTGATGAATGATCCCTGTCGCGGGTGGAATAACACGGAAATTCTTCAGCGCACCCTGTCCCCATTTCAGAAATTCATACCGTTCTTTATTGCGTTCAAACTCCAGCGATACATTTTGATCAAATGATCGGGATGAACCAAAACTGTCCACCTGCAAGGAATGATCAATGACCAGATCACACGGCACTTGGGGATTGATCTTTGTTACATCCCCTCCCATGCGCTTCATTTGCTCTCGCATGGCCGCCAAATCCACCACACATGGCACACCCGTAAAATCCTGGAGGATCACACGTCCGGGTTTGAAGGCAATTTCTTGTGGTTTTTGCCCTGCCTTCCAGCCTGCCAGGGTCTTAATATCATCCAGGGTTACCTGATAACCATCAAAATTCCGGATCGCACTTTCCAAAAGGATGCGAATTGAAAATGGAAGCCGCGCTATATCTGCAAACCCCTGCTTCCCTAACTTGGGAAGGGAATATATAGCGTATTTCCTGGCACCAACAGCCAGTGTTTGAACCAGTTTATCTTTATTTAAATCCATAGCCACCTCGTGTTTGAATTTGAGGATTATAAAGAAAGTGCCCCCAGCCGTCAATCTTTAAGGTAATTCTTGAAAAATCACTTAACTATCGTTACTATGAATCAATTCACAACCGTAACCGCAAGAGAGACCATGAAAGTAGCTATCCTTAACCCGTCATTCGGTGATAATTTTGTCCGTGTAGCACGCTGGTCTGCCAAATCGCGAGGACGTGTCCAACGCCACCCGGATTATCTTTTGATCGCTGCCCAGATACTCCTGGATGAAGGGCATGACGTCATCTTTGTTGAAGCCGCGGCACGTAACCTGACACCGGCACAAAGTTATAAAATCATCCGTGAGTTCAAACCTGAACTGCTTGTGATCCATGCCACAACACCATCGATTTATGCCGACATTGAACAGGCGCGTGTTATCAAGGAAGAAAATAACTGTCGTGTGGCTTTTGTTGGACAGCATGTCAGTGCTGAGCCGCACAATTCCTTTGAAATCGGCAAGGGAACGCTGGATTACATCTTACGCGGTGAATACGACCATACCCTGCGCGATATCGCCAACGGCATGCCGCCGCAGGATGTCCTGGGGCTAACCTGGGAAAACAACGGTAAAATCATCACGAATCCGGACCGGCCTGCTGTTGAGGTTAACGAATTGCCTTTCCCGGCATGGGATTTGATCAAGCCGGAATGGTATCCGGACGCCGGCAAGAAATTCCCGTTCCTGACACTGTTCACTGGCCGCGGCTGCAATAATGCCTGCAGTTTTTGCCGCGACCCGCAGTTGATGTACGGCTATCATTTACGGACCCGCGATGCCAAGCGCGTCGTTGATGAAATGGAGTATGACCTTCAGCTTTTCCCGCAACTACGTGAAATCATGTTTGAAACAGACACCTTCGCGGCAGATCCCAACCATGTGCGCGCTGTATGCAACGAAATCATGAAACGCGGGCTCCATAAAGAAATATCCTGGTCCTGCAATGTACGCATTAATACTGACCTGGACATCCTTCCCCTTATGAAACAAGCCGGTTGCCGGATGCTCATGGTAGGCTATGAATTCGGAACAGATGAAGCTTTAAGGTCTGTGCGTAAAGGCGGGGTTAATGTTGAAATGGGCAAGCGCTTCAGTCATCGTGCCCATGAAATTGGATTCACGCTGCACGGCTGTTTTATGATCGGCGCTCCGGGTGAGACCAAAGAAAGCGCGCGTGCCACCATCGAGTATGGCAAAGGTATGCCGCTTGATACGATCCAGATCACAGGTATTGCCACCTACCCTGGTACGCATCTTTACAAATGGGCCAAGGATAACGGGTACCTGCTGGCCAAAGACTGGAAAGACTGGTTGACAGCAGAAGGCGAACAAAAGACTCTTTTATCCTATCCCCAGCTTTCCAACAGGGAAATCGATGGGCTCATCGACACCGGCCTTAAAGAATTCTACCTTCGACCGGAGCAAGTGGTGCGGATGCTCATTTCCATTCGTTCTATCGGAGACCTTCTGAGAAAACTCTACGGTTTTGGCGCTTTTCTGGATTATTTCTGGAAGAAAATGACTCAAAAGAAATCGTAAACGCATTCACTTTTTTTTCACAAGAAAAAAGAATGCCACATCCAAAGGCAACATTTCAGCAATATAATTCCAAACAGGCATAACATGATATAAACAAAAGAGCACACCATCAATAATGAAAGAAATAGAAATATAACAACCCCCACCCCTTTAAATATCTGCATGATACGTGAACGTGACACCATTAAAACAATAAACATGAATACAATGCGCCATGCCATAAGATCCCAGGTTGACATATGCTTTGGCTTGAAAAGCAAACGGCTAACATCATATTTCCGCCAATCAAACGTCAGAAGACGCCCCTCCTGTTTAAGCCGCTCAAAAAGCCTTGATCCCGGAAAAGGTACCAACAACTCACAGCTTGCCTTATCGAGACCGGAAATGAGTAAAAACTTCAACAGCAAAAGACAATATCGATGTGTGCAATTATCCAGTCCGAGAATAAAGCCACCCCGGATCAGTATACCTCTGGACTGGATTTTGCGAATCAAAGGGAGATAATCAGCAGATGATTTTATCTCCCCGACAGATGTCTTTGGAAAACTTTCAGGCAGGATTGTCTCGAATCCAATGAACATAAGAGAACAACCGCTTTCCTGGGCCAAAGAAAGCGCCTCATCATCCAGGGCGATGTCAATGGAACTGCTACAGCTCCATTTTAATTTCAGCGGAATCAATGCTTTGAACAGTTTTTTCGCATAAACAGGATCAGCAAAAATATTGTCATCATGAAAACAAATCTTCCGATTCTTGCCAGAAACCCCCTCCATAGCTTTTGAAACAAGACCTAGCACTTGATCCAATTTCATGGAACGCGGTTTGCCAAAAAATGGGACACAAAACTCACAACGGTATTTACAGCCGCGGCCCGACAAAATCATCGGTATTTGTTTAAAAGAAGCCATAAATGAAAGAAAATATTCATAACTCGGAGTAAACCAGTCATCAAGTGCAACACCCTGGTATGTTCTTTTGAGTTGGCCGCTTTCATAATCCCTGACTACCTGATGCCACACCGATTCAGCCTCTCCGATCACAACACTATCACAATGCTCCAAAGCTTCCTGAGGTAAATGTGAAACATGAACCCCTCCCATAATAACAGTTGACCCGGCCTTGCGAAAGCGATCGGCCATCTTATAGCCTTCACTCACATTAAAGGTGTTGCATGAAATACCAACCAGTGAACCAGCCGCATAATCCTGGCTGGAAAGGAAAATTCTCTGATTCAGAAAAGTTACACGGTAATCTTTAGGTGTGAGCGCCGCTAATATCAAAAGCGCACCGGAAGGCAACCACGGGATAAAGAAATATGTGAAAATTGAATCAAAACAAATACTCTTGATGGGAAGAACAAGTATTAGATGTTTTTGACCCTGTTTGTCATTAGTTTGCATAACGATTTATGGCCGGAATAATAAAACAGTGCATTCAATCACCCGGCTCTATCCGTAAAGTTTCAATAAAAAATATGCCTGATCCAAAGGAAACATTTCAGCAATATAATGCCAAACAGGCATAACATGCTATAAACAAAAGAGCACACCATCAATAATGAAAGAAATAGAAATATAACAACCCCCACCCCTTTTAATATCTGCATGAGACGTGAACGTGACACCATCAAAACAACAAACATAAATACAGTGCGCCATGCCATAAGATCCCAGGTTGACATATGCTTTGGCTTAAACACTACCTGCACAATATTATATTTCCGCCAATCAAACGTCAGAAGACGCCCTTCCTGTTTAAGCCGCTCAAAAAGCCTTGATCCCGGAAAAGGCGTCAGCAGTTCACAGTCTGCCATATCAATGCGGGATATGAGCAGAAACTTCAACAGTCTGAAACAATACTGATGTGTACAATTATCCAACCCCAGGATAAAACCCCCCTTGATCAATATCCCCCTGGTCTGAATTTTGCGAATCAAAGGAAGATAATCAGCGGATGATTTTATCCCCCCAACAGATGTTTTTGGAAAACTTTCAGGTAAAATTGTCTCGAATCCGATGAACAAGAACGAACAACCGCTTTCCTGGGCCAAAGAAAGCGCCTCATCATCCAGGGCGATGTCAATGGAACTGCTGGAGCTCCATCTTAACTTCAGCGGAATCAGTGCTTTAAACAGTTGTTTCGCATAAACAGGATCAGCAAAAATATTGTCATCAAAAAAATAGATCTCGCGTTTCTTTAATGGCACTCCCTCCATGGCTTTTGAAACAAGACCTATCGCTTGATCCAATTTCATGGAACGCGGCTTTCCAAAGAATGGAACACAAAATTCACAACGGTATTTGCAGCCGCGGCCCAACATAATCATCGGCTTTTCTTTAAAAGAAGCCAAATGGGAAAGAAAGTACTCATAAGTCGGTGAAGACCAGTCATCCAGCGCAACACCCTGATATGTTTCTTTCAAAGTGCCGCTTTCATAATCCCTGATCACCTGCAGCCACACCGACTCAGCCTCTCCGATCACAACACTATCACAATGCTCCAAAGCTTCCTGAGGTAAATGTGAAACATGAACCCCGCCCATAACAACCGTTGACCCGGCCTTGCGAAACCTGTCGGCCATCTTATAACCTTCATCAACATTTAACGTATTGCAGGAAATCCCCACCAGCGCACCTGCCACATAATCATGGCTGGAAAGAAATATTCTCTGATTCAGAAAGATGACACGGTAGTCTTTGGGTGTGAGTGCGGCCAATATCAACAGCGACCCGGAAGGAAACCACTTGCTGACGAAACTCATGAGGAAAGATTCAATAAAAGAACTCTTGGCGGGAAGAACAAGGATCAGCTGTTTTGGGGCATGTTTGTCTTTAATTTGCATAACGATTCATAACCAAAACAACAAAACAGCCGTATTGGAATACTACTTATTTTAAAAGACAACGATAGCTGAAGGAAAAATAAATGGCGGAGAGGGTGAGATTCGAACTCACGGACCTTGTGGGTCAACGGTTTTCAAGACCGCCGCGTTCGGCCACTCTGCCACCTCTCCGTAAAGCATCAACTTGCCTGGCGCAAGAAATATACAACATAACTGTACTCTTTGGCAAATCAGATTTGAGATCATACCACAAATCGAAAAATCAGGAATTATTTTTCGCAGGATATTTAATTCCCCGCGAATTGTAACTCATAGTGCGACAAAAATAAGCTTTAAGATCAATTGTTACCCTGCAAGCATTCCTTTGCCATTTCATTCGCCGTCTTGTAACCCAGAATCTTTCTGGGATAATTATTCATCCAGTCCTGAATCCATT
>JAZDPD010000080.1:0-9163 GCA_043798045.1 Candidatus Omnitrophota bacterium
GTCCGCCCCTACGCCCAAACCATTTATTTATCGTCTTGAACTTTAAAATCCGCGTCAATGACATCATCATTCTTTTTTTCGTTCTTGGGTGCCTCGTGACCCTGACCCGGCTGAGCCCCACCTTGACCTGCACAACCTTCCCCCTGACCGGCACATCCCTCCCCTTGAGCCGCATCCGGCTTGGCGGTTGCCTTATACATTTCCTCGGCAAGCTTATGGCTGGCCTTGGTGAGCGCTTCCATGGATGACTTGATACGGTCTGCCGCCTTGTCCTTGATCGCCTGCTTGAGGGTCTCGAGCTCCTTTAAAATCGTATCGCGCTCATCCTGGGGAACCTTATCCCCGTAATCCTTAAGGGCTTTTTCCGTCGAATAAAGAAGGGTGTTAGCCTGATTTTCAAGCTCGGCCTCTTCCTTGCGTTTCTTGTCTTCTTCAGCAAACTTCTCCGCATCCTTAACCATCTGCTGGATCTCATCTTCAGAGAGTTTCTTCGGGGATGTGATGCGCACCGACTGCTCTTTACCGGTGGCCTTGTCCTTGGCATGCACATGCACAATACCGTTAACATCAATATCAAACGTCACTTCTATCTGCGGAACCCCGCGCGGCGACGGCGGAATGCCCACCAGGTCAAATCGGCCGAGTTCCGTATTATCATTGGCCATCTGCCTCTCCCCCTGCAGAACACGGATCGTAACCGCCGGCTGATTGTCTTCAGCCGTGGAAAAAACCTGGCTCTTTTTGGTCGGGATCGTGGTGTTGCGTTCCAGGATCTTGGTGAACACACCACCCATGGTTTCAATCCCCAGCGATAACGGTGTAACGTCCAAGAGCAGCACATCTTTCACATCACCCTTGATGATACCCCCCTGAACAGCAGCGCCGAGCGCCACGCATTCCATCGGATCAATACCGCGCTCGATCTTCTGACCGGCTTCTTTTTCCACAAAATTCTGCACGATCGGCATGCGGGTGGGACCACCAACCATGATGATCTTGTCCACCTTGATCTCGCCACCCAGCTTGGCACCGGCATCCTTCATGGCCTGACGGATCGGACCACGGCAACGCTCAACGATCGGCCCAACCAGGCTCTCGAGCTTGGCACGGTCCAGAGAAAGCGTCAAATGCTTGGGGCCCGATGCATCCGCCGTGATAAACGGCAGGTTAATGTCCGTCTGAATCGTCGATGAAAGCTCAACCTTGGCTTTTTCCGCCGCTTCACGCAAGCGCTGGAATGCCATCTTGTCTTTCATCAGGTCAATGCCGGTTTCTTTCTTGAACTCGTTGACAATATGCTCGATAAGGACATTATCCATATCCGTGCCGCCCAGAAGGTTGTCGCCGCTCGTCGAAAGAACTTCAAACGTGCCGCCTTCCCCCATTTCCAGTATCGTCACATCAAGCGTGCCGCCGCCAAAATCAAAAACCATGATCTTCTGTTCTTTGCCCGCCTTATCAACCCCGTACGCCAAGCACGCGGCCGTTGGCTCATTGATGATACGCATGACCTTAAGTCCGGCAATCTCGCCCGCATCCTTGGTGGCCTGACGCTGATTGTCATTAAAATACGCCGGTACCGTAATGACCGCGCCTTCGACCGTGTCACCCAGATATTTCTCCGCATCCGCCTTGATCTTCTGCAGAATAAACGCCGATATCTGCTGGGGCGTATAATCTTTACCAAACACATTGAACTTGTGATCTGTCCCCATCTTGCGCTTGGCAGCGTAAACAGTCCCTTCAGAATTCATCGCCGCCTGACGACGGGCAGGCTCACCAACAAGGCGCTGACCATCCTTGGTGAAAGCCACAAACGACGGAAACGCCTTACCCGAAGCCACGCCCGCGCCTTCAGCTGACGGGACAATAACAGGGCGGCCGCCTTCCATGACCGCTGCGGCTGAATTGGATGTGCCTAAATCAATACCTATAACTCTTGCCATACTCACTACCTCCTGATTATCGGGCTATATCTATTTGCCCATACATTAATTTATATTTGAAAAATCCTCGCATGTACGGGCGGGGTCTCCCCGCCCTGATCAGGGCGACGAAACGTCGCCCCTACACACCATCTAATTAATTTTTCTTCGACACCTTTACCTTCGCCGTGCGCACCACCCGCTCACCCAACGTATACCCTTTCTGAAAAACTTCCAGAATAGTCCCCTCATCGCTCTCATCCGCCTCAACCGCCAACAAAGCCTCATGACGCTCATGATCAAATTTCTTGCCCAAAGCCTCAATCTCGCGCACATCATATTTCTTGAGCAACTGCTGCATCCGTTCATAAACCATTTCAATGCCTTTGATCAGGTTGGCATTATCCGACGGACTTGCCTTGGCTGCGATGATCGTACGCTCAAAATCCTCGAAAAACCCCAGCATTTCAATGATGACTTCTTCATGTGCATATTTAATAAGCGCCGAACGTTCACGCTCGTTGCGCTTGCGCATATTATCAAACTCGGCAAAAAGCCGGATATACTTGTCTTTGGCCTCCCCCAGCTCCTGGGTCAGCTTCTCGATGGGCTCAACACATGCCTGCGGTTGCTGAGGCTCAAGCGCCTGAACTTCTTCAACTTCCTCATTCTCTTTGATATTTTCTTCTGACATTAAATCCACACCCTGTTATTTGATTACATGGCTTCATGCATAAGCTGCGCCACATATTCCAGCGAGGATATCACACGCTGGTAATCCATGCGGCTGGGGCCCAGCACCGCAATACACCCGGAAGGCCCCCGGCGTGTCTGAAAACGCGCCACAGCCATCGCACAATCCTCGAACGCGGCACAATTCGTTTCCTGGCCTATATAAATCTTGATTTTCCGGTCAAGATCACGCCTCAATACAGCCAGGATCCTGTCTTTTTCCTCAATTTCTTTTAAAATAGCCACCATCTGCCGCAAACTCTGCGCGCCAACGGCCTCGGCCAGATAATTCGTCCCGCGGCAAAGGTACTGATGCGACCAGCCATCCACCATCACAATGCTGGTGCAATGCGTCATTTCCGCGATCACCAGCGTTGTTTTCTCCACCAATGCCTCAAACTGCTCAACGCCACGCTGATACTCTTTTTGAAGGCTCAAACGCTCTTCTTCAACGATCTCAATCTGCTGCATCAGAAAATCAACATAATAACGGTAGCCGCGCTCGGTTGGAACGCGCCCGGCCGATGTATGCGGATGCATCAGATACCCGTCTTCCTCAAGTTCTGCCAGAATATTACGGATCGTAGCAGAACTGATATCCTGCTCGTACTCTTCCGCTATATAAGCAGAACTCACCGGAACAGTGGTCTGTATATATTGATGGACCACCATCCCCAAAACGATATCTTTTCGCTGATGTGAATTCTTTACCATAACCGTTAGCACTCTCTGTTTGAATTTGCCAAGCGCAGATTATAAAAAAAAGACATCAACATGTCAACCGTTAATAACACTTCATTGATTCCTGGCAACGTCTTCAAAGAAATACTGATCTGATTTCATCTTCCCCGACGAATAGAACTCCGTATGCCGCGCCAGTCGCCCCAACACATATTTATTTTCCTCAATGAACTTGCCCGCCTTATCAAATACCCGGAATATCCCGTGGCGCAAATCCCCGACAAAAACCCCTTCACTTTTCAGCTCCCCTGTATCGTAATATTCTTTCCCGAAACCTTCCTTCTTGTCATTAACCACAGGCACAACCCAATGCAGCTGTCCTGTTTCATAGAACTCTCTCCAGGCCGTATCCTGGATCATGCCATCCACATAATTCGCCCTCATCCACAAACGGCCCTTCTTGTCATAAGACTTCACCAGACCGTTCAATTTGTCTTTTTCAAAGAACCCTTCCCGCCAAAGTTCCCCGGTTGAGTAATATTCCTTCCCCGAACCGCTGCGAATACCGTTTTCTCCCTGATAAGCCCCCTTGACCTTACCATCCTCATCGTATTCACGGATTAATCCGTGCTGAACACCATTCTTGAACGTATACTCGCGATAAACACCGGCACTCGGAAAATATTCTTTGCTCACCCCGTCTTCCTGCCCATGCCGGAACATCCGCTCCCATAATACACGGCCTTCAGGTCCATTTTCACGGGTTATGCCATCACGACTTCCCTCTATAAAGGTTTCCTCTGTTTTAATTTTCCCATCGGAAAAATACGTCGTCCTGACCCCGTGCAAACGATCCTCACGATAAAACGATGTGACCAGTGGCGCACCATCTTCACGGTATTCATTCAATTCGCCATCCAGCTGGCCGTTGAGATATCGGCCAGTTGCTTTCAATCGTCCGTCCGGATAATACGCCCGGAAACGTCCGTGCGGAATATCCAGCTGATATTCAACCGTACGGATAACCCGGCCTTTGGCATCCATCTGATCATAAAAACCATCCTTGATCTGGGCCGCTTCCATGCGGCCCAAAGGCAACAACATCACCATCAGGAAAAAGGATACATAACGTAACATGATCCATATTCTAGCAGAGCTTGGGCGTGTTGCAACCTAAGCATCAACGAATTATCAAAGAACCGTTCTTTTCATCCACACACACATGATCCCCGTCTTTAATCTCGCCCTGCAGGATCTTAAGCGCCAGCATATCCTGAACCTGGCGCTGAATAACACGTTTCAAAGGCCTGGCCCCGAATTGCGGGTCATAACCTGAGGATGCCAGCCAGGTGCGCGCCTTTGGCACCACTTCAAGCTGGATATTCTTCTGGGACAGACGCTCTTTTAATACCCGCATCTGAATATCCACAATCTGAGCCATGTCCTGTTTCTTCAACCGCTCAAATACCACGATCTCATCAACGCGGTTAAGAAACTCCGGACGAAAGGCCTGCTGCATCGCCTCCCGGATACGTGCTTCAATCTTCTCGCGGGACTGATCCTCCAGGGTATATTCTGTCCCGATATTGGATGTCATCACCACAAGGGTATTCTTGAAATTAACCGTACGCCCCTGGCTGTCGGTCAGACGCCCGTCATCCAACAGCTGCAACAGGACATTGAACACATCCGGATGAGCCTTTTCGATCTCGTCAAAAAGCACAACACAATACGGCCGGCGGCGGACCGCCTCGGTCAATTGCCCGCCCTCGTCATAACCCACATACCCCGGAGGTGCGCCGATCATGCGCGCCACCGAATGCTTTTCCATATATTCGCTCATGTCAAGCCTAACCATGGCATCCTCATCATCAAACAGAAATTCCGCCAGGGACTTGGTCAATTCCGTTTTACCGACACCTGTGGGACCGACAAAAACAAACGACCCCATGGGCCGGCGCGGATCACTTAATCCGGCACGCGAACGCCTCACACAGGCTGCCACCAGATCAATCGCCGCATCCTGTCCCACCACACGTTGTTTTAGAACCTCTTCAATATGCACCAGCTTTTCCACCTCACCCTGCCGGATACGTTCCACCGGGATTTTGGTCCACTTTGCCACCACAAACGCAATATCCTCTTCACCGACTTCTTCTTTTAACATGGGCTGGCCGGCCTGAAGTTTTATCAATTGTGCATTGCCAAGCTCAAGCTGTTTTTTAAGCTCCACCATCTTGCCATAACGGATCTCGGCAGCACGCCCCAGATCCCCTTCCCGTTCAGCCTTTGATTCCTGCTGTTTAAAGATCTCCATATCCGCCTTGGTCTTGCGGATACCGTCAATCAAGGATTTTTCTTCTTTCCAGCGTTTACGCAGGATGGCATTCTGGCCTTTCAATTCTGCAAGCAACGCCTCAAGCTTGGCCAAACGATCTTTCGAAGCCTCATCTTTTTCTTTTACCAGCGCCTGACGCTCAATCTCGAGCTTGCGCACCTGGCGCTCATTTTCATCCAGCGCATGCGGCATGCTGTCAATGGCAATGCGCAAACGGGACGCTGCCTCATCAATCAGATCAACCGCCTTATCTGGCAGGAAACGGTCGGCAATATAGCGGTCAGACATCACCGCCGCGGCCACAATCGCCGGGTCCTGGATGCGCACGCCATGATGCACTTCATAACGCTCTTTCAGCCCGCGCAGGATCGCAATGGTATCTTCCACCGACGGCTCTGCTACCATGACTGGCTGAAAACGCCTCTCCAGTGCCGCATCTTTTTCAATGTGCTGGCGGTATTCATCCAGTGTCGTTGCCCCCACACAACGCAAGGACCCGCGCGCCAAAGCAGGTTTTAACATGTTGGACGCATCCAGCGCCCCGTCAGCCCGTCCCGCCCCAACAATCGTATGCAATTCATCAATAAAAAGTATAATTTCACCACCCTTGTCTTCAACTTCCTTAAGCACCGCACGCAGGCGTTCCTCAAATTCACCGCGAAACTTGGCCCCGGCCAGGAGTGCTCCCATATCCAGCACAATGACACGCTTGCGCTTGAGGCTTTCGGGCACATCCTCCGTAACAATGCGCTGGGCCAGGCCTTCCACAATCGCGGTTTTCCCCACACCCGGCTCGCCGATGAGAACCGGATTGTTTTTCGTGCGGCGCGATAAGACCTGCACCACACGACGGATTTCCTCGTCACGCCCGATGACCGGATCAAGTTTGCCCTGGGCCGCCAGCGCGGTCAAGTCGCGGCCGTATTTGTCCAGGGCGTTTTCATTGTCTTGAAGATTATTTATCTGCATTATATTTCCTTATTCATTGCATATGCGCACGCCAGGGCGTGCCCCACAAACATTATTACACCCGCCGGATGTACGGGCGACCCCCTGTGGCCGCCCTTTATTAATGAATCAACCCATAAAATACAAGCGCTGACCCATTAAATGGCCGGCACGGGGGCCGGCCACTACCTAACCTCTATCTTCTGTTTTGCCGGGGCTTGCTTCTCCGCTTCCTTCTTATCAATGGTGATATTCAAGACTCCATTGTCATACTTGGCGGCCACGGTTTCAGGCTTCACATCCTGAGGCAAAGGAATCACGCGCGAGAAATACCCGAAACTGCGCTGCTGTCGGTAAAACTTGCCGCCCTGATCCTCTTTATTTTCACTGGAGCGTTCACCGGAAACAACAAGCGCACCGTTTTTGACTTCCACATTGATCTTGGATTTATCCATGCCTGGCATATCAAATGAAATAACATATCCCTTATCTGTCGACTTAATATCATAATCCGGTGCAAAAGCAGCCGAACGTGCATTCATTCCAAGATTCATGGGCATCCCGAACCCCGACATCAAAGCCTGCATCTGCCGGTCCATGGCAGCCATGTGTTCAAAAGGGTCAGCATAATCATCATCCTTCACCAGTGCCGCAGCCGCAGGCTTAACAGCCGCCGGATTTTGTCCCGATTGCTGTTCCAGCTGGGTTACCTTGGCTTGCAACTGGGCTATCTGTTCTTTTAAAGCCTTGATCTCATCCGTTGAAGCGTTGGCGGCATGAACTAAACCACCCGCCATCAACGCCGCTGTAAGCACCGTTGGAAAAACAATAGTTCTGGTTTTTAACATACGCTGCCTCCTTAAGGTTTGGAATGTTTGTTATTACAATTTTGTCACTCTATGCCATCGAGTGCTAACTCTGGTCTTTTTAAAAACCCCTGCCGCACCATGTGTGCCGCAAGGGTTGAACCTTTGAACATTTTTATGTTATGCCCGCTGCATTATTTTGTCAAGAAAATTTTTTCATAAACCCTTATTGTCCGACGACAAAATGCCTGCCAGACGCTGGGGCACCGTGGCCTTAACATGCACTGTTTCAGCGCCATATTCCATCAATTCCACATGGCCCTGCCGGTGCACCTGATTCACAAGATCCATGCGATTCATGGGAATCATGACATCCACAGCCACCTTGCGCCCGCCAAGTTCCTGTTCAATCTTCTGCAATAAGAGCCCGATGCTCTCGCCTTCCAGAGCTGAGATAGCCACCGTATTCTCGTACTTCTTGAGCGCCATCTCAACGATCTTGCGGTCTTCGATTTTATCAATCTTGTTTAACACCACAATCGTTGGCTTTTGGCGTGCGCCCAACTCCTCAAGAACCGCATCAACGCTGGCTTTGAGATTCTTATGCTTTAAATCACTTACATCCACCACATGCAGTAAAAGATCCGCGATCTGCACCTCTTCCAGCGTTGCCTTAAACGCCTCAATCAGCTTGTGCGGCAAATCATGCATAAACCCGACAGTATCCGAGAAAACAACCTTCTGATGATCCGGCAGCACATGCTGACGCGAGAGTGAATCAAGGGTCGTAAAAACACCGTCCTGGGTCAGTTGATGGGCATCTGTCAGCGTATTAAGCAAAGTAGATTTCCCGGCATTGGTATAGCCCACCAGTGAAATGAGCGGGATATGCTCATGTTCACGCTTTTTGCGCTTGATCATGCGGCTACGCGAGACATCTTCCAGATCATTCTTGAGCTTATCGATGCGCATGCCAATACGCCTGCGGTCAACCTCCAGCTTGGTCTCTCCCGGGCCAATGGTGCCGATACCACCACCCTGGCGCGAAAGCGCGTCATAATGCCCGACAAGCCGCGGCAAACGGTACTCAAGCTGGGCCAATTCCACCTGAAGCTTCCCCTCTAATGACACAGCCCGCCGCGCAAAGATATCAAGGATCAGCTGGGTCCGGTCGATGACCTTGACGCCAATGCCCTCCTCTAAATTACGCTGCTGCACCCCTTTAAGTTCCTCCGTAAAAATCACGGTATGTGCCTGAAGCTCACGCGCACGCTCCGCCAGCTCCAGCACCTTGCCGCTATTAATGAGCGTCGCCGCAGTCGGTGGATGCGCCGGGCAAATCATGGTTTCAACAACCTCGGCCTGACAAGCCTTTACAAGATCGGCCATTTCCAAAGCCACATCCTCCAGCGGCCAGGCGCCTTTTAATTTGAAATCAACAACAGCCAAGATTACTTTTTCTCTCATCGTACTCCCTGAAGTTTATCTGCATTATTCGTCCATAACAAAGCAACCGCATTTCATCTGACCGCAATGTATTATAGGCTACTTCTGCCCGGACAGCTATCAGAATCCAAAAACAAGAACATGGACGCGAATTGTAACTCATAGTGCGACAAATTTGAGCTTTAAGATCAATTGTTACCCTGCAAGCATTCCTTTGCCATTTCATTCGCCGTCTTGTAACCCAGAATCTTCCTGGGATAATTGTTCATCCAGTCCTGAATCCATTT
>JAZDPD010000081.1:0-7218 GCA_043798045.1 Candidatus Omnitrophota bacterium
AATGGATTCAGGACTGGATGAACAATTATCCCAGGAAGATTCTGGGTTACAAGACGGCGAATGAAATGGCAAAGGAATGCTTGCAGGGTAACAATTGATCTTAAAGCTCAAATTTGTCGCACTATGAGTTACAATTCGCGAGTGAATGATAAACATCAAAAACATTCTCGACAGCTTTAAGAAGGTGTGGTATTCTTGGCTTTCGTTTTTATGACCATGGGTTTAGACACGCTTTCATCTTGTTAAGATGAGCGTTGATATATATGAAATTTACGCCGACGTAGCTCAGTTGGTAGAGCAGCGGTTTTGTAAACCGCTGGTCGGGGGTTCGATTCCTCTCGTCGGCTTATATTTTTTAAATAGTGAAGGAATCGAATTGAGGCTCGCTGGATGCACAGCATCCTAAAGGCGAGCCGAATGGACGACCCGAAGCCCCGAAGGGGCAAAGGGCGCCGATTCCTCTCGTCGGCTTATTTGACAAATCATGGGTTGGGTGTGTACACTTAACTTGCTGTTCTTTTGATTTTCTTGTTTTTCGGGTAGGTACCCAAGTGGCCAAAGGGGACAGACTGTAAATCTGTTGAGCTTGCTCTTCCATGGTTCGAATCCATGCCTGCCCACCATTAAATAAAAGACCCACCGCAAGGTGGGTTTTTTATTTAATGCTCTAGAAAAATGGATTCGAACTAGAGCTTCGCTGAATGCGAAGCATTCTACAGGCGAAGCGAATGGCCGACCCGAAAGAAGCGTCGGGAGGCAAAGCCTCCCGAAAAGCGACTGCAGGGCGCTTGAATCCATGCCTGCCCACCATCTTTACTTCGTCTAACCACAGACGGAGATCATAAAGGCTCTGAATAGCCATGCTGTTGGCTTTCTTCTTATCCCATATAGTTTTCGCTGAGACTTTCTCAATGAATTTAATGCTATTCAGGTTTTAGTTTATCATCCTGGGAGTGGGGAGAATAAATTTAGTGATTGACAGTAGCGCGTCATTTGTCTATTATTGAAAACAGTTCCCATTAAGGAGATTTCTGTATGCCTTGTCGAAAAGGGTGTGGACCACAATGGTGGCATGGAAAGGTCAAGGATTGCGGGTATCGGATTACCGCTGGCCGCGAAGCTATTATTGAAGCCTTGTCTGTGACTCATGATCATTTAAGTGCCGAGGATGTTTATGTCCGTATTCATGATAAATATCCAAATGTCGGGTTGACAACGATCTATCGAACGCTGGATATGCTGGTCAATCTAGGACTGGTCTTTAAGTTTGACTTTGGCGACGGTAAATCAAGGTATGAACTTACCGAAGGTCCCAAGGGCTCCCATCATCACCATCATCTGGTCTGTACCGGGTGTAAGCGGGTGATTGATTATACGGATTTCATTGATGACGAGGTTGAGCTCTTGCGCCGGACAGAGAAGGGGTTGTCTGACAAGTATCGTTTCAGGATCGACAATCATTTGATTCAGTTTTATGGAACATGTACGGAGTGTTTGGCCAAATAAGGCCTAAATTTTTTTAACTCTTTAATGGAAATCATTTCCAGAAATAAGGAGGCTATTATGCCAGGATTTGATGGAACGGGCCCTTTTGGGCACGGATCAATGTCAGAGGCTGGTCGAGGAAATTGTGCTGTTCAGATGAGTGAAGGAGCTAGTACAAGACCAGGTCGTGGGTTTCGCGGACGCGCTCTTGGTATGAGTCGTGGCCATGGGAATTGCTTCAGGGCTTTTAGAGCCTCTGGGCAGGGTGAAGTCTTACAATTTGCCGAATTACAGGTAAAGTTTGATCGTTTGCAAGCTGATTTTGAAGCGCTCAAGGTAAAAGGTCAGCCAGTTTAATAAGAATAAAAAAAAGAAAGCAGGAAATATGAAAATCGGAGTCGTTTTAGAAAATGAAAGAGGGTTGGATGGATTGGTTTCAGCGCATTTTGGGCATTGTCCGAATTTTCTGATCGTTGATATCGGCGCGGATGGAAAGACTATCGTGGGTTCAAAGATCGTGCCGAATCCAGAGCAGCATGGCGGCGGCGGGTGTAAGGCTGTTGATGCCATTGTTATGCATAATATTACACATGTCATAGCCGGCGGCATGGGCATGGGTGCTCAGCAGAAGTTTGCCATGAATGGAGTCAAGATTTTTGGATTTGAAGGGAAAGTTAAAGATGGAATTGAGGCACTTCTTAAAAATTCTTTGGGTGGGATCGAACCTTGCAAAGGGCACGGCGATCAGGGACATGCTTGTCAGCATGGATAATTGAAGAAAAGAGGACTCAATGAAAATATGCATTACGGCGTTAGGCCAAAAAGAGGATTCAGAGGTTGATCCTCGGTTCGGAAGGTGTCAGTTTTTTGTTTTTTTTTGATCTTCATACGCGAATGGCTGAAGGCATGGCCAACCCGAATATCGAATCATCAGGGGGAGCGGGGATTCAATCCGCGCAAATGGTTGCAGCAAAGGGCGCGGCTGTTTTGCTGACTGGTCATGTCGGACCAAATGCTTTCAAGACATTAAGTGCAGCAGGCGTGACAATCTTCACTGGAGCCGTTGGAACCGTGAAGGATGCGGTGGATGCCTATGAAGCAGGGAAACTTGTTCGGGCTGTTGCGCCAGATAGCGCTTCGAAGTCGGGGATGGGGCAATGATCATTGCGGTTGCAAGCGGCAAAGGCGGCACGGGGAAGACCACGGTTGCGGTCAATCTGGCCCTAGTGTTGGGCGCTGTTGATTTCCTGGATTGTGATGTTGAAGAACCTAATGCACACTTATTCCTGAAGCCATGTATTCAGGCAGAAATACCTGTGACTGTTCCTGTCCCGGAGTTCGACAAGCAAAAATGCACCGGCTGTGGCAAATGCGCCCAGGTGTGTGCGTATCATGCCATCGCTGTAATTCCTAGCCCCAACCAAAAACCTCAACCGTTGATTTTTCCACATTTGTGTCATGCGTGCGGTGCCTGCAGCTTGCTTTGTCCGGTTGGCGCGATCCGTGAAGAGCACAGAAACATTGGGGTTATTGAAAAAGGCTTTTGCGGTGACATTCGATTTATCCAAGGGAAAATGAATATAGGTGAAATACTCTCGCCTTTAATTATTCGTCAGGTCAAGGGATTGATTGATCCGAATGTGATTACAATCATTGATGCCCCACCCGGCACATCATGTCCCGTGGTCGCGGCCATCAAAGGCGTGGATTTCTGTGTCCTGGTGACCGAACCAACACCATTCGGATTACACGATTTAACATTGGCGGTTGCCGTTGTGCGTCAGCTTAAGATCCCTTTTGGGGTTGTGATTAATCGTGCCGGGCTTGGAAACGATGCCGCTGAAGATTATTGTCGTAAAGAGAGTATTGCGGTTTTGACCAAGATACCTTTTGACCGCGAAATTGCGGTGCGTTATTCCCAAGGAGAAACACTCATTAATAAAGTTCCAGATATGACCGATGTGTTTAACGGGTTGTATAGAAATATTTGTCAGGTGAAGAATGAAGCAGATTGTTGTTCTTAGTGGAAAAGGCGGCACCGGCAAGACGGTGGTGACTGGCGCTCTGGCCGCGCTTGTTGACAACAAGGTCATGGTTGACTGTGATGTCGATGCAGCGGATCTGCACCTTCTTTTGACGCCCCGGATCATGGAACGTCATGAGTTTAAGAGCGGTGTGAAAGCTCACATTGATCAGCGTGCGTGTGTGCGCTGTGGACGCTGTCTTGAGGTTTGCCGATTTGAGGCTGTAACAAAGAATTTATTGATTGATACAGCCTCGTGTGAGGGGTGCGGTCTTTGCGCCCGGATTTGTCCTTCGCAAGCCATTACAATGAAAGATAACATATGCGGCGAGTGGTTTGTTTCTGAAACTCGCTTTGGAACCATGGTTTACGCAAGGCTTGGTGTTGGCCAGGAGAATTCAGGAAAACTGGTAGCACAGATCCGGCAAAAGGCCAAAGAGATAGCTAGAAAGGCCTCCAGGGATTGGGTGATCATCGACGGACCTCCGGGGATCGGCTGTCCGGTTATGGCTTCATTATCGGGTGTTAATGCTGTGTTATTGGTAACTGAACCGACTTGCTCAGGCTGGCATGATGCGGGACGAGTGATTGATTTGGGAAAACACTTCAAGATTCCTGTTCTGCTTGTTGTGAACAAGTGGGATATCAATCCGGCGGTGACCGGACAGATCGAGACATATTGTCAAGACAATGGTGTTGCTGTTGCCGGACGGCTGCCTTTTGACCGGGCCGTTGTTGATGCCGTTATGGCGGGCAAGACGATTATAGAGGGAGAAAGTCAGTGTCTTAAGAATGAAATGGTGAAGATTCTGGAAAATCTGAAAGGATCAATGTTATGAAAATATTTCTTAGGGTTCTCGCGTTCTTTTGCCAAATATGCCCATTTTGCATTGTCGCAAGGCGTTATCCCAAATCGGGATTTGCTTTTGTTATGAGGAAGCTGGAAAAGGCTTGTCCTTTTTGTCGTGCGCATAGAGCGGTCCATTTAAAAGTTTCAGGAAAGGAATAATATGGAGTGTCAGGGAGCGAATCAGATTGATGCCCAGGAAAGAAAAGTTCAAGAAAGAATGGCCTGGGTCAAACAGGTGATCGTTGTGGTGAGCGGCAAGGGCGGTGTTGGAAAGACATCCGTTGCTGTTAACCTTGCGTATGCTTTGGCAGGTTCCGGTAAGCACGTTGGTCTTTTGGATACAGACATTCACGGGCCCAATGTAACCAAAATGCGTGGCGCGATCCCAAGACCGGTTGTTGAAAGCAGTTGAACTGGCCATCGCAGGGAATGTGATCGATTATGCGGCAAAGAATAACCTTAATGTTGAAAAAGAAATTCAGGAAATACTTGCCGGAAGTTTTTCGCCAGAACAGAAGCGTGTTTTTGAGTATGAGCTTTTCAGGAAAGAGTTAGCCGAGGCAAAAACAATCCTGTACTTGGCGGACAATGCCGGAGAGATCGTTTTTGACCGGGTGCTGATCGAAGAGATCTGTGCTGTGCGAGAAGTTACTGTCGCCGTCCGTTATAAACCGATCCTGAATGATGCCGTGATGGAGGATGCTGTTTTTTGCGGGATAGACAAGATAGCCCATGTAATTTCCAGCGGTGTTGATTCACCGGGGACTGTCCTGGACTATTGCTCGGATGAATTCCTTAAGATCTTCAAGAGAGCAGACATGGTGATCAGCAAGGGACAGGGTAACTATGAAGCCTTAAGTGAAGCGCACAGAAAGATATATTTTCTTTTTAAAGTGAAATGTCCCGTAATCGCCAATCATTCTGGAGCACGGATGGGGGACATTGTTTTAAAACGCATTTGACGGGTAAATGATTCCTGAATTCAGGGGAGGAATGAATGAAGATACAATTAATCGCAGATGGTTCCACCCCATGGCAGCGCATAATCAAACGCTGGGGCATCTCTTTTCTTGTGGGAGAAGATATTCTTTTTGATACTTTCGGTGATGCACGTGTTTTTATGGCCAATATCAAAGAACAGAAGATCGATTTATCGAAGATTCGCCACGTGGTGATTTCTCATGATGACTGGGATCATATCGCAGGGTTATGGGCTGTTCTGGAAAGATATAAGGATCTTAACGTTTATGTAGTTCCCCGTTTCAAAGCAGAATTGAAAGACAGGATTCGTTCCTTGGGCGTTGTGCTCGTCGAAGTGTCTGAGCCCATGATGATCCGGGATGGTGTTTATTCGACAGGGGAGTTGTCCGGTGCTTCCGGCAGGGGCCTTTTATATGAACAGGCGTTGATGATCAAGCAAGGAAAGCGATTAGGCGTTGTTACAGGTTGCGCGCATCCAAAGCTTCCGGATATTCTGCGGGTGGCCAAGAATTATTTTCATCAAGGGATCGATGTCTTAATCGGAGGTTTTCATCTTAAGGATATAGCGCCAGACCGGATCAAAGACGTGGTGGAGGGCTTGTTGAAGTTTGGGGTTTCTCATGTTGTCCCGCTTCATTGCACCGGGGCAAAGGCTGTTAAAGAGTTTAAGCGTTTTTATGTGAACAATTATTCGCATTTGTGCGAAGGTGATTCCATCGAGGTTTAAGTGATGAGGTCGTGCGCCTTGCTGTTAAAGCCGTGCTATTTCCAAGCAAGCGTGTTATTTTGATGATGGATCATTTGTTGTTTTCAAGGCAGAGAAATATAGAAAAGTTCAACAGGAGGATTTCAAGATGGAACCATTAAATCAGAACAATGCCGTATCCATGCCAAGAATCGGCGACAAGGCGCCTTCGTTCAAGGCTGTTACAACACAGGGCGAGATCAACTTTCCGGAACAGTACGCCGGCAATTGGATAATTCTCTTCAGTCATCCGGCAGATTTCACACCGGTATGTACGTCCGAGTTCATGACATTTGCCAGCATGGAACAACAGTTTGCTGACGTGAATTGCAAGGTTATTGGCCTTTCAATCGACGGCCTTTACAGTCACATCGCGTGGCTAAGGACAATCAAGGAAAAAATCGAGTATAAGGGCATGAAGAATGTTGAGGTGAAGTTCCCTCTCATTGAGGACATCACCATGGAAGTTGCCAAGAAATACGGTATGATCCAGCCAGGTGAGAGTTCAACCAAAGCCGTAAGAGCAGTTTTCTTTATTGATCCCAAAGGTATTATTCGTGCCGTCATCTATTATCCGCTCAGCCTTGGTCGTAATTTTGACGAGTTATATCGTGTCATTATTGCGCTTCAGGCTGCAGACGCGTTTTCTGTTGCCATGCCCGCTGACTGGCGTCCGGGTGATGATGTGATCGTCCCTCCGGCAGGTTCTTGCGGCGTGGCCAAAGACCGCATGGACGGCAAGGAAGAAATGAAGTGCTATGACTGGTTTTTCTGTACCAAGAAGCTCGACAAGGACACTGTCATGAAAACTGTTCTCAAGAAGAAATAACGGCTTGAAGTCAAGATAGAAAATAAAGTGTTAGACAGAGATCATCAAAACCCTGAACAGCCCTGCTGTTCAGGGTTTTGTTAACAAAAGAACTCCCTTACACTATTAAAATCTTTAAACGCGTGATGTCCACACATGTGTGTGGTATCTTGTATTTGTTCGCCCTTAAACCCGAATTGTGCATTACGGGCTGTTTTTCGACACAAGCGCTTGCACAAAAAAGTGCATTCGCCTTCGAATTGGCCTTCTACAATTTCTTATCCGGAAAAGGCCCGGGTTCAACCCGCATTACCACTTTCTATTGA
>JAZDPD010000087.1:0-5565 GCA_043798045.1 Candidatus Omnitrophota bacterium
GTGAGCAGCTTTTCAGAGAGATTGTTAATCTTGTTAAACAAAGGAAAGAAGCATGACCCTCATTATTGATATTAAAGACGCGCTGGAGCGGGTGCAGGATGACAAGGAACTTTTGCTGGAACTCTTTGATATTTTTATTGAAGATTTTACAGGAAAATATCCGGCCTTGCAGGAGGCGCAGCGCAAGGGAGATTGTGTTGCTTTTCAGATGCTGGCGCATGGATTAAAGGGTGCCACTGGCAATATTTCTGCCAAACAGATGCATGAAATCTGTGTTACGCTTGATGCCGAGAGCCGTGTTTGCAATTTGGGTCCTTTGGCCGAAAAAGTGGACTTGCTGGGTCAATGTTTTGAGGCATTTAAGGTTGAGGCGGCAAAGGTGAAAAAGGAGTTCGGGAAGTAGATTCTCCATGTTCTTGAAAAGTCCCAGACCGTACATTGTCTTGATGGCCCTGTGCGTTTTGGGGCTTTTTCTTTATGCCAACACGTTATCCTTTCCTTTTGTTCAGGACGATGTATTCTTTATCCGGTTGAATCCTTTTATCGGCCGCTGGGACAATATCCTGGATGTTTTCCTGCATCCGGCCGGATCGCTTCTTCGCGGGCAGATGTGTTATTACCGTCCGTTGCTGGAAGTGTTTTATCGTCTGGAATATCATGTTTTTGGTTTTTGGCCGTTTGGTTTTCATCTGGTTAATGTTACGTTTCACGGATTTGTCGCCTGGTTGGTTTATGTCCTGTTGCGGCAGGTGCGCTGCGGTGGCTGGACGGCGTTTGTGCTGGCGGTTATTTTTCTGGTGCATCCGTTACAGACCGAAGCTGTGGCTTGTGTGTCGGGTATTTCCAATTTGATGGTCGGGGTGTTGATGCTGGGGGCTTTGATCCAGCATATTAAAAGCAGGCGGCTGGGAAAGAGTTATTCATGGTTATCGCTGTTTTTGGCTGCTGCGTCATTCCTGGCCAAAGAACAGGGGTTGGTTCTCGTGGCCCTGGTAGCCCTTTATGAAATTCTTTATCGGAAGGAATCGTGGGTTTCCCGTTTCAGGGCGCTTTTTCCGTTTGGGATGCTTGCCGGTTTTTTTCTGGGTTGGCGTGCATTTCTTTTTCCGGGTTTTGGATCCAATGTGTTGTCCAGCGGGTATGAGCTTTGGCTGAGGTTTTTGTCCATGCCCAGGGTCATCCTGACGGATTTGAGGCTGATGGTCTGGCCGGCAGATTTGCATTATTACCGCAGTCTGGATATTCTGGCGCCTTCTTATGGGACATGGCTTCTTCTGGCAGGGATGTTGATCTTGGGTGTTGTTTTCTTTCGCCGCATCAGCAGGGTGCGGCAGCGGACCGTTCTTTTTGGGGCGGGCTTTGCCTTGATCACGGTGTTGCCGGTGCTTAATATTTTCCCCCTGATCAACGAATATTCCTGGATCATGGTGGCAGAGCATTTTTTGTATTTGCCTTTGGCGGGTGTCTTGTTGGCCGCGGCGGGTTTTTTGACAGGGATGGCTTCAAAGGCTGGACAGGTGTGGAGGGTGTTGATAACGGTGGTTTTGGTCGTTATATTGTCTGTTTTAACGATCCGGCAAAATATGTTTTGGCGCAGTGAGGTTGTTTTGTTTGAACGGACCCTGGCATTTGAACCTGGATTGGGTCGGGTTGAGCTGCTTTTGGCCGCTGCCTACGCCCGTGACCGGCGTTTTCAGGATGCGGCCAGCGCTTGCACGCGAGCCTTGCGGATCATGGAAAATTATGTTAAAAGAACATCTTCGGGAATGCCGGCTCAGGTGTATTATCGGGTCTTTATTAAGAATGCCCATCATGAGCGTGCATTCAACCGTCTTAACTTGGGTGATCTTGGCGGTGCGCGTGAGGATTATGAGGTGGTTCTTAGTATGACACATGCCGGGATTCGATCCGCGGTCTTTGGCGGCAATGATAGCGCGGCGGCGAATAATCTGGGTGTCTTGCGGCTTCAGACCGGTGATAAGGCAGGGGCGGCAGAGGCATTTTGGCAGGCGCTGCAGTGGGATTCCCGGGCTGTGTCGGCGATGAATAATTTGGGGCTGTTGGCCCTGGATCGGCAAGATCGGGTGCTGGCGCGTTTCTGGTTTGGCCGGGCTGTTAAAATAGCACCTGGATTCAAGCAGGCGGCGGATAATTATATGAAGGTTAAATAGTTTATGTGGCCATTTGGCAATCAGGTTGTTAAAAAGCATGAAAAGAAAGAGCGGCCCGCGCCGGTCATACCGTCAAAGGATGTGACAGAGGTGACCGGGCGTTTTGAGCGCCGCATGCGGGCTGTTGAAAATTTGTTACAGGCGGCCCAAGGTGATTTGAAAGAAAAGCTGGATCAGATCGACCAACTTAAAGTTACGATCAATGGCCTTGAACAGCAGATTGTGCAGGAAAAATCCTGGCGGCAAAAAGAAGAGGCTTCTGTTGTCAAGGAGCGTCAGCAGGAACAGGGTTTACGGCTGGAGCTTGATAAGACCCGTGCACTTTTGGACGGCGAGTCAACTCTTAGGATCCGGCAGGATTATGAATTGAAGGAATTGCGTCTTATCAAAGAAAACACCACGGCGGAGGTGCGAAAATTGACAGGGTTTAATCATGAGCTTGAGCGCCGGGTGAAAGAGCTTGAAGCCGAGTTGCGCGTTATCAAAAGCGAGAATGACAGGCTTAAGGTCAAGAAAGAGGCGGACGCGTGGGTGGCCAAGGATGATTTTGTGAAGGTCGAGAAACTTCTCAAGCGTGCGCGATGGGAAGTCGATCAACTGCAGCAGCGCTTGCCCGCTGAATGGCGGGATGTGGATAAAATGCAATGACCGTGACGGCATTGGATGGGTTGATTTTTGATTGGTGTATAAGAAAAGGGGCAGCCAGGGGGTTGCCCGTACAAGTGATTGGAGCAACGTATGTCTTTTGAATACCGTAAACAGCTTCCTGGTGTGGCCGAAATCCTGCAGGAGCTTCCGGTGAGTCCGGAGTTGACGGAGATCAAGCGTTCGCGTGATAAGGCGGTCGCGGATATCATGACGGGTAAAAGTGACAAGTTTCTTTTGATCATTGGTCCTTGTTCGGCAGATAATGAAGATGCTGTTTGTGATTATGTGGCGCGTCTGGCCAAGCTTCAGGACAAGGTGAAAGATAAGCTGGTCCTTTTGCCGCGCATTTATACCAACAAGCCCCGCACCACGGGTATTGGTTATAAAGGCATGGCGCATCAGCCTGACCCGAATGAGGATCCGAATATCGTGGAAGGGCTTATTGCCATTCGCCGCATGCATATCCGTGCGCTGGGTGAGTCGGGTTTAAGTGCAGCGGATGAGATGTTGTATCCGGAGAATTATCCCTACCTTGAGGATTTGTTGAGTTATGTGGCCATTGGTGCGCGCTCCGTGGAGAATCAGGGGCACCGGCTTACAGTCAGCGGTTTGGATGTGCCTTGCGGGATGAAGAATCCGACGAGCGGTGATATGACGGTAACGCTTAATTCCGTGCGTGCGGCACAGTCCCCTCATATTTTTTCTTATAACGGATGGGAAGTGGCAACGCCGGGAAATCCGCTGACGCATGCGATTTTACGCGGGGCGGTCAGTCCTTTTGGCAAAATGGTACCCAATTATCATTATGAAGATATAGCTCATTTGCAATCGCTTTATGCGGCTTCCGGTTTGCTTAATCCGGCGGTGATCATTGATACCAGCCATGCGAATTCCAACCGTCAATACAAGGAACAGCCGCGTGTGGCGCAGGAAGTGATCAACAGTTTGAAGTTTGCTCCGGGATTGAAGCGGTTTGTTAAAGGACTTATGGTGGAAAGCTACCTGGAGGAAGGTTCCCAGGATGTTAACGGCGGGGTTTATGGCAAATCAATCACAGATGCCTGCTTGGGATGGGTGGCGTCCCAGGCGTTGATTTTGAGTGTGGCTGATCAGGTGTAGGCATTTCTTCGCTGTTGTTGGAATCGGGAGATGTATGTATAATGAAAGCAGATAAGAACAGTTAACAGGGCACAGACGCAAGGTTTTTCGTCTTTGCAATCAAGGAGATGGTTATGATTTCTAAAAAGACACTTAAATTGTTGAATGAACAGGTCGCGCTGGAATCTGATTCTTCGAATATTTATCTTTCCATGGGCACATGGGCGGATGCCAACGGCTGGAGAGGTACGGCGAAGTTCATGTACAAACAGGCGGAAGAAGAGCGCGGGCATATGAAAAAGTTTATCGCGTTTATCACGGATGTCGGCGATCAGGCCGTGGTGACAGGGATGAAAGACCCCGAGGTTTCTTTCAAGGATATCAAGGAAGTTTTTAAAGCAACGCTTGGTCACGAGAGAAAGATTACGGCCGCGATCCATAACATCATGAGTGAAGCGCGCAAGAATAATGATTACGCGGTCACGAGTTTTATCAAGTGGTTCATTGATGAGCAGGTGGAAGAGGAAAAAACGGCCATGGATATTCTGGATGTGATCGAAAAGGCCGGGCAGGTCAGCATGTACCTGGCGGATAAAGAGATCGGTGCGTATGCAGCCTGAGAAAAGAGGCGTTCTTGTTGTTTTCTAAGCGCACTGAATGGGAATTGAGCGAAAATCCCCTTGCCCTGGAGTTGAACAAGTTAAAGGCGCAGGGGGTTTCTCTTTATGACCTCACGCAGTCAAATCCAACACAGGCCGGGATTGTTTATCCGCAGGAACTGATCCTGAAGGCTTTGGTGAATCCCCAGAATCTGGTATATACCCCGCATCCCAAAGGCCTGCTTTTGGCGCGTGAAGCCGTGGTGCGGTATTATGCCGACAGGGGCATGGTTGTTTCTGCGGAGAATATTGTTTTGACATCCAGTTCCTCTGAGGCTTACGGGTTTTTGTTCCGGCTTCTGATGGACCCGAATGACCGCCTGCTCTTGCCGGCGCCGAGTTATCCGCTTTTTTCCTATTTGGCTGGACTTAATGATGTTGAGGTGGCCTATTATCATATTTATTTTGATGGCCATGGCTGGCGCATTGATTTTGATTCAATGGAGGAGTCTATCGAGCGTGGAACAAGGGCGATTGTTCTGGTGAGCCCTAATAATCCAACGGGTTCCTGCGTCAAGCCTGAAGAGATCCGGCGTTTGAATGCGCTTTGTGTGCAGCACAAGGTGGCGCTTATTAGCGATGAAGTCTTTATTGATTACATCCTTGATGATACAGCTGTTCAATATCAGAGTCTGTCGCAAAATACGGGGGCTTTGAGTTTTACTCTGGGAGGCCTTTCCAAAGCCATGGCCTTGCCGCAGATGAAGCTGGGGTGGATTGTGGTCAATGGTCCTAAAAAGGACGTTAAGGCGGCGTTGGATCGTTTGGAAGTTATTGCCGATACGTATCTTTCGGTGAATACGCCCGTCCAGCACGCCGCATCCGTATGGTTGCCGGAAAGGGGTGTTATCGTTGATCAGATTCTGACCCGTGTCCGGGCAAATGAGAAATGCTTAAAAGCCGCAGTCATGGATGCTGGTTTGAAGTCTTTTCCGATTGAGGGCGGGTGGTACGGGCTGGTGCAGCTGGTGCTCGATGAACCTGAGGAT
>JAZDPD010000016.1:0-14342 GCA_043798045.1 Candidatus Omnitrophota bacterium
AGTCGGAATTTTTTGAATTGGCGTTGACCAAGGTTGTGCATCAGGATGGGGGATTATCAGGAAAGGCTTTAATGAAGACTTATTATTTTGATCAGGTTGATTTTGCCAGGATTCGCCTGGAGAATGTGTGGGGAGAGACGACGGTCAAGTTTGGCGATCTCATCTATGATCCGTTGCTTCAGAAAGCTGTTGTGGATGCTGTGGTCAGCGAGGATGATCGTGCGCAGCATATCTGGATCATTATTGTGAAGAAGGACAAGGGGTGGTGTGTGTGCCCGGCCGCAGGGACGGTGGTTTTGCCCACGCTAGGCGCCCAGAAAGCCATGGCCCAGGTTGCCGAAGCGCTCAGGCAGAGTTGTTCATGAGAATGACAGTACGCTGGTTGTTGACAGGGTTTGTGCTGGCGGTTTTCTCTGTCAGCCTTTTTGTACCCTCTTTTGTTCACGCCCGGACTTCCAAACGCAAGCATGTGTCGGTGAGCCGTAAAGCAGGCAAGCGTAAGCCGTATGTGGTTTCTGCCAAAGCGGCCTTTGTGATGGATATGGATTCAGGCAATAAGATTTATGCCAAGGATATTACCCGTAAAATCCTTCCGGCAAGCACAACCAAGGTGCTCACCGCCATCCTTGTTTTGGAGCGGTTGAATCTGGATGATTATGTAACCATCAGTGCGCGCGCGGCTGCTGTTTTGCCAAGCAAGATTTATGTGCAGCCAGGTGATAGATACACGGTGCGAGACTTGTTGTATGCGGCGCTTTTGAATTCGGCCAATGATGCGACCGTGGCCTTGTCTGAGGCGGTGGCAGGCTCTGAGGAAAAGTTTGTCAGGATGATGAACGCGCGCGCCGCCAAGCTGGGGGCGCATAGTACGCTTTTTGCCAATGCCCACGGGTTGCCGGCGGATGATCCTCAGTATTCAACGGCGTATGATATGGCGCTGATTTTTCGTGAAGCCATGAAAAAGCCGTTTTTTCGGGATGCGATTCAGGAAAAATATCACAAGATTTCCTCCCAGGCGGGGCAGGAGACGCTTTTACGGTCACATAACAAGTGTCTGTTTAAAAAATGGAAGAACGGTGTTTACGGTAAGACCGGATACACCCAGGAAGCACAGGCTTGTTTTGTGGGGTATGTGGGCAAGGGGAAGAAAAAATATATTGTTGCTGTTTTTCGTTGTTCCAAGCGTTGGGACGATATCAAGTATATTGTGGAGCATTACATTGGCGTTGATTTATAGCGTATTAGGGAGAAATATGTTTGTAAATGGCTTGATGGATAAATTGGTCGGGTGTAAACTACACCAACATTGCAACCTGGAGGAGTGGTTATGAATGGTGATAATAAGTATTTGAAAATGTTTTTTATGGTTGTGCTTGGTGTTTTTGGTGTTATGTGCCTGATCATATGCGTGAGCATGTCGGTTCGTGCGGCTCTTTCGCCTTTGGGGAGCACGTTGCGTGAAATGTTGACACTTCAAAGAACGCTGGATGCCAAGATCACGGATGGTGTTGTGGCGCAGAATGCCGCGCTTAACGAGCGGGTTACAGCTCTGGAAAATGAGATCAGATCGCTCCGGCAGAACAATGCACCCGGTAGTCAGGGGCTGCTTCCTGCGCTCAGGGCTTTGGGTAACAAACAGCAGCAGGTTCCTGAGCCGGAGGACATGAACAAGGTGTATGATCTTCCCATTGATGATTCGTATGTTCTAGGGAAGCCGGATGCCAGGGTGACTTTTGTTGAGTTCTCTGATTTTCAATGCCCTTTTTGTACACGGTTTCATCCGGTATTGATGGATGTTTTCAAGGCGTTTCCTGATGATGTGAAACTTGTGATGAAGAATTTCCCGTTGGCGTTTCATCCTAATGCACGGCCTGCGGCCAAAGCGGCTTTGGCGGCCGGGCTCCAGGGCAAGTATTATGAGATGGTGGAGTTGATCATGCAGAATGTGAAGAGCCTTTCTGATGATAAATATAAGGAATTGGCGGGGAAGCTTGGTCTTGATCTGGACAGATTCACGCGTGACCTTAAAGAGCAGGATGCCGCGTTTGAGAAAAAGATCAATGCGGATATGCAGCTTGCCCAAAAATCCGATGTGCGCGGCACGCCGACTTATTTTATTAACGGCAAAAAGAGTTCCTCGCGTGATCTGGAGAGTTGGAAGGCGGAAGTCCAGGCCTTGTTGAAAAAATAAGGGCTGAGGAAAAAATCCTTTGCGAAAAACGGAAAATGGTGTATATTCTGACTTCATTTTCCCGGCAGGCGGTTTGTCGGGACGTAAGAATAAGTAAGATCAATCTTTAAAGAGGTAGAGTGTCATGGGCGGTCGAGTTGGAGGTTTATCCCACAAGATTTATGCTGAAACGCTGGGGATCAAGGTTACCGGCGGGCAGAAGGTTAAAGAGGGCACCGTATTGACGCGTGAAGGCGATCAGTGGAAGCCGGGTATTAATGTCCGCGGCCGTATGCATCTTTCCGCGGCCTGCGCGGGTGTTATTTATTTTACGCAGAAGCGTACACGTGACGGCAAACGTTCGACGTATGTGAACGTTCGTCCGCTTGAGGCTGTTGTAAAAGCGTAAGCTTTACAAACCTTTCTTCGGCCATAGTTATCAAGAGGGATTTTCCTTTGATGGCTATGGCCGAAATCCTTTCAAGGGGTTATTTATGTGCGGGATCGTTGGGTATGTTGGTGGCAAGGAAGCTCTTCCTGTTTTAATCGACGGCTTGAAGAATCTTGAATACCGCGGTTATGATTCCAGCGGGGTTTGCCTGGTGCCGGCGGCGGGTGGCAAGCTGGATATCCGCAAGGAACAGGGCAAGATTAGATGCCTTGATGAGCTTATCGCCAAAGACCCGCTGGCGAAAGCGCAGGTGGGTATCGCGCATACCCGCTGGGCCACGCATGGTGCTCCCTGCCGCAAGAATTCGCATCCCCATCCGAATGCCGAGGGCAATATTGCTGTTGTGCACAACGGTATCATTGAAAATTATCAGACCCTGAAAGCAGCGCTGGTGCACAAAGGCTACAAATTCCTTTCCGAAACAGATACAGAGGTCATTGTTCATCTGGTGAGTGAGTATTTTGAAGGCGACATTGTCAAGGCGGTGCGTCGTGCCATTGCCGATTTGGAAGGCGCCTTTGCCATTGGTGTGGTGTGTTCGGATGATCCACAGACGCTGGTGGCAGCACGCGTTGGAAGTCCTTTGATTGTGGGTATAGGCCGTGGCGAGAATTATATTGCATCGGATGTGCCGGCGATCATCAAGTACACGCGCCAGGTTGTTTATTTAAAAGACGGTGAGATTGCGGTTTTAAGGCGTGAAGGTGTTGAGGTGATGACGTTTGCCGGGAAGAAAGTAACGCCCAGGATCGATAAAGTGACGTTTAAAATGGATGCGGCGCAGAAGCAGGGGTATCCGCATTTCATGCTTAAAGAGATCCATGAACAGCCGGATGTGCTGGCTAAAATGCTCAAGAACCGCTTGAAGGGCAATGGTGTCGAGCTGGAAGGTCTTGGTCTTTCGGATGGCATTTTAAAAGGCATTAGCCGCATCAAGATAGTAGCTTGCGGCACGGCGTATCATGCTGGTCTTGTGGGGCGGTATATCATTGAAGAATTGGCGCGCGTCTCGGTTGAGGTGGATGTTTCCAGTGAGTTTCGTTACCGCACCTTGTTGGTGGATAAAAGGACAATGGTGATTGCCGTGAGCCAGTCGGGTGAGACGGCCGACACGTTGGCGGCTATCCGTGAGGCCAGGGCCAAGGGTGCCCGGATTGTTTCGATTTGCAATGTGATCGGATCATCCCTGGCCCGAGAGTCTGATGGTGTTTTATATACGCACGCAGGCCCTGAGATCGGGGTTGCCTCCACCAAGGCATATACAGCCCAGCTTCTGATGTTTTATATTCTGGCACTGAAGCTGGCTGAAGTGCACAAGGGCCTTGATCCCAAAAGCCGCGGGCTTATCATCAAGGACCTTCTGGAGATTCCCTCTCTTTACCGTGATATTTTAAAGGCCCACAAGAAAATAGCTGTTGTTGCCAGAGAATATTCGCATTTTGGGTGTTTCCTTTATCTGGGGCGTAATATTAATTATCCTTCCGCCCTGGAGGGGGCTTTAAAGCTTAAAGAAATTTCCTATATTCCGGCCGAAGGGTATGCGGCCGGTGAAATGAAACATGGGCCTATTGCGCTCATTGACGAGTACCGCGCGGTGGTTTGCATTGCGCCGCAGTCGGATATTTATGAAAAGATGATCTCCAATATTCAGGAGATCCTTTCGCGCAAGGGCAAGGTGATTGTGATCGCGACCCAGGGTGATCAGGTTATTGCGGATCATGCCTCGCATGTGATCAATGTGCCACGTACCCATAAACTGCTGACGCCGCTTCTGGTTGCACTGCCGTTGCAGTTTCTGGCGTATTATATTGCGGTCAACCGCGGGTGTGATGTGGACCAGCCCAGGAATCTGGCGAAGTCCGTGACCGTTGAATAGTAATCCAAAGGCTGGCTATGATCATTCGGATCGTCCGTGACAGGATTGCGCGTAGTGCGCTTAAAGTGCTGGCACAGGAAACGTACGTTGATATGATCAAGGCTGTTGCTGACATTGACAAGGGTGTTGTGGCCTTTGGCGGTCAGATGCACGCCGATGCCCAGGCCATGTTGCTGGCAGAGGGTTTCCTGAAGAAGGATTTGTGGGGTTTTTGCTTTTTCGTTGAGCGGCCTTTTTCAGAAGCTTTTGATTTTACTTCCCATATCAATATCCGTCCTGAGGACGGGAATTCATCGGTTAGAATCCAGGATGCCGGGCTTTGTCAGAAGTTGGCCCGGCTTGTCCAAGAGCGCATTGACTGGAGCGCGTGATGCTTTATATTGTGTCGACACCTATCGGAAATTTGAAGGATATTACGCTGCGGGCGATCGAGGTGCTTAAGTCTGTCGACCTTATTGCGGCGGAGGACACGCGTCATTCAAAAATTCTTTGCAACGAATACGGCATCACCGCGCCGCTGACAAGCTGTTTTGAGCATAACGAAGATTTTAAGGCCCAGCAAATATTGGCGGCTTTGAAAGAAGGTAAAAATGTGGCGCTGATCTCTGACGCGGGCACTCCTGGCGTCAGTGATCCCGGGTTTCGCCTGGTAAGGTTGGTTAAAGAAAACGGGATCCCGATGACGGTTATTCCCGGGGCTTGTGCATGTATCGCGGCGCTTTCTCTTTCGGCGCTTCCGACCGACCGTTTTTCTTTTTTTGGGTTTATGCCCGTTAAGCCTGGGGCAAGGCGTAAAAAGATTGAAGAAGCCGCACGCATTGGCGGGACAGTTATTTTTTATGAATCGCCACATCGCATTGTGAAATCCCTTAAAGATGTCGAAGAGGTTCTGGGGGATCCTGTGGTTGTTGTGACCCGCGAGCTTACCAAGAAGTTTGAAGAGCGCCTCGAAGATAAGGCCAGTGTTCTTTTGGCGCATTTTAAAGCGCATGAACCCCGCGGCGAGTTTGTTCTGCTTTTAAGTTTTCCCTCCTGACAAAACGGTGTTGTCATTCTAAGCGTATGTAGGGGCGGTTCATGAATCGTCGTGGTGTCATTTTAAGCATCTGTAGGGGCGATTCATGAATCGCCCCTACTTGTTTTACACCATATATATAGTTTATATTTATCAATATGATCAATAGATTGATAAGTCTTTTGTTGATACTGGTTTTCGGGGTATCTGACGTAAGTGTTTATGCCCAAAGTGCTTTAACGCTTCCTTTACCCGGGATGCGTGTATCTTTAAGTCCAGCCGCACAGCCGCCTTTGCTTAAAGGGATTAAGGTTTATCCGAACGAACCATTGCGATTTGATTTTATTTTGGATCGTGGCGTAGGGGCGACCCTTGTGCCCGCCCTAGATAAAGGGCGACCACAAGGGTCGCCCCTACATGACGAATCAAATCGATTGATCAAATATTTCCTCGCCGCATTAACCATTCCTGAAAAAGATGTATGGGTTAACCTTTCGCCTTATGAAAAAGACCGCATTGTGCCAGAGGCCTTTGGCCAAACCGAGATGGGCCGTGATTTACTTGCCCAGGATTATATTCTCAAGCAGGTTACGGCATCACTTATGTATCCCGAGGGGGATGTAGGTAAAAAGTTTTGGTCCAAGGTTTATGCGGCCATGCAGGATAAATACGGCACGACGGATATTCCGGTCGATACGTTCAATAAGGTGTGGATTGTCCCGGAAAAGGCGGAGGTGTTTGAAAAAAATAATGCCGCGTATGTTGTTGGATCACGGTTGAAGGTGATGTTGGATTCCGATTATACGGCGATTGTAGGGGCGTTGCGCGCAACGCCCCTACACGCGGCGTCTTTGGAAAACACGGCGGATATCAAATCAATTATCCGCGAAACCATCATCCCTATCCTCGAGCAAGAGGTGAACGAGGGTGAAAATTTCGCCCAACTACGCCAGGTGTATCATTCTTTAATTCTGGCCACATGGTACAAACGAAAAATTGTAAGGGCGATTCATGAATCGCCTCTACAAGGTTACATCGACCACAATAAAACCGTTGGCGTTGATATCGTCGACAAGAATGAAAATGAAAAAATCTGGTCGCAATACGTCGAGGCGTTCAAGAAGGGCGTCTTCAATTATATAAAAGATGATGTAAGGGCACGCCATGGCGTGCCCGAAATGGCGTCACCCCGCCAATATTTCTCAGGCGGGATGAGTTTGAGCGTTCCATTGGGGTATGTTGGGCCGGAACGGCTTCCGGTTATGAGCGATGGGGCGATGGTGGTTCAGGCGTCATTTAATATCCTAGACGAATTAGAGGCTTTAGATGCCCAGCATAAGAATGGACGAGAGGTTCTTGTGGCTGAAGAGTTGGATTTGTTGAGTGAGATAGGCTTGCTTGATCCTCGGCAGGCTGTTACGGAAGACATGATCCTTCAAATTCATCGTTTCGTTATCACGCATGAATTTGACAGGTGGCATCAGAAAAGGCCTGATGGTTCCTGGAGTAATGAACGTGTTGTGGCTGGGGCTTACCGAGAGAAGGATTTGAAATACCCCATATCACCCAGATGGCAGGATGTTTCGGAGAAAATGACGTATCTTGTTTATTGGTTGAATCGTCACGAGGCTGATCTTAAGGCCGGTGCTATTGAAGAAATGGTTGCAGAATTTTATATACGGTTTATTGATATTCATCCTTTTCTGGATGGGAATGGCAGAACGGGCCGCTTGCTTCTCAACGCTTTGCTTAAGCGATACGGTCGTGAACCGGTTGATTTCAGTTTGATCGGGCTTAAGGCGTGGGTGATTGGTTACGCGCTCATGCTTCCTTCAGATGCGCGGCATTTTGCTGATAGATTGCGCAAGGCTCAGCAGGGGGAATCAACGAAAACCATGCCGCGGTACGGAACGAAAAAGATGTCGGACTTGAAAAATAGTTTCCCGGCAGACACGGTGATTGAAGGGGATGATTTTTTAAACTGGGTTCGGTCAAGGCTTGGTTATTGGTCTCCGCCGGAAGACTTGTTTGATCGGTATTTCCGTAAGGTCAGGTTTTTGTCTTGGCAGCAGCGTGAATTGAACAGGATTTTTATGGCCGGGATGTACAAGTCCAGGTCGTTATCTGACAGGGAAGCCTATGCGAAGTTGTTGAAGAAATATGGCGTCAAGGTGCGGGTGTCACACGCAAGCCCGGGGAATGATTTTGCACAGGCAGATCAGCGCTCTGATGATGTCGCACGAAGTGCTCAAAAGCCTTCCCTGCAACAGCTGGCTGTAATCAAAATGCAAACGATTCAGCCTGCCGATGAAATATTGAGTGTTGTTCGTCAGTATGCCAACGGGCATGATTTCAGAAATGATTTCTTTATGTCGGCTAATGGTTTAGCGCCGTTAACAGGTATGATCGAAAATCCCCCTTATGTGAATGATGTGCAGAAAATATTCTCAGTTCATTCAAAACAGCGCTTGACGGTTCCTGAGAACTTAAATGGCGCTGATATTGCTATTGTGGGCCCTAGCAAGAATGCTAACGAAGTGCTGGCATTTATAAAAACATTCCCTGGGATTCGCTCGATTCACATCATTGAGGCCAGGGAGTGGGTTTTTCCTCAAATTGATGTGCAATTGCAGGCTTATCAGAAAAGTGGCGGTTATTTGCCTCCCATCTATGGACATTGTGTCAATGTGTTGTCCATGCCCAAAGAGCTTGGTGGGCAGATCGATCTCATCTTTTCTAGTAATGTTATTGATGATTTTCCTGATGGCATGATTGTTCAGGCCTTTCAAGAGATGGAACGTGTGGTGAAGGTTGGCGGCGCCGTTGTAGTCAATAAATTTGGATTCAGGAAATGGTTTGAGGTGGAAGATTTTCCAGGCCTGGAATTCCATCATGTAAAAGATGGTATTGACGATATGTGGCTGGGGGTAAAGGTTTCAGATAAGGCGATGGCATTGGGAGGCAGTAACTATAATCCATCCAAGATCGACATGGCTGGTAAAAATAGTGATGCCGCCGCATCAATTATTGATCAGAAAGAATATGAACAGATAAGACAGGATGTCGAAAAACAAATTCTTTGGAGACAAAGTTTTGATCGCAGCAGAGGCATTGCCTGGCTTGATTTTATTGAAGAGGCGCTCGAGGGTAGACTATTTTTAATGAATCTGAATTGGTTTTTCAATGACGTTGATCGGGTGTTTCCGGGTTTGAAGGATGATACAAGGCGTGCGCGGGATGAAATACTGGCGGGTTTTTGGGCTAAAGCGCAGCAAATGAAAGGCAATCAGCTGTTGCCGCAGATGCCTGATGATTGGCCTGTTTTAAGGGAAGAAATTCAACAGGCATTAGGGTGGGATTATAAATGTATATTGCCTTCTTGGTATGTTAAGAAATTCAACCTTACGTTCAATGCCATGAATAAGGAGCTTCGACGCTATATTGAAGCCATGGTTCTGGTGAGAAGATACGTCAATTCTGATGAGAAAACATACGCGCAGGCATTGATATATTTCAAAGATGACCCGGATATCTTGGAGCGGTACTTTCCTGGATTCCAATCTCTTGGACAACGTGTTATGTCAGACGTTGCGTATGTGTTTGATTGGGATGAAATGTTGACCCCGGAAATTCAGGATGGCGTGGTGGTGTTAAGGGGGCGAAATTGGTTTTCCGAGGAAGATCGGGGCAAATTCAGTGCGATCAGGGATATTCTTGAAAAACATATTTATTCCCTCGAGGCTGATCAGAAGAAGGCGTTGCAGGAAGATTTTTGGGCAAAAATATCCCAAATGGGTGGATTATTTGCCATGGTAGACAAGATCGTTTTGGAAAAACTAAGCCAGACCTCCAGTGGTTTTTACAGGAAAACTCATTGGAGCTTGAAAGATGTTATTGCTATTTCTGATAAATATGATGAGCAAGGGACAACGACGACTTTAAAAGCGGAATTTGCACATTTTCTTTTAGAGAAGTTTTTGGAAAAGTCTTTAGAGATGAATTCGATGGGTTTTTATGGGATTGATTTAAGTGTTCACGAAATGTTTGATGCGGTGAGTCAATCTGTGGGGAAAAGCTATAAAGGAGTTGTGTTTAAGTTTGATGATTTCATGAGGCTTTTTGAAAATCTCACATTTACACATGTGAGCAGTTATTTGATGTCTTCGACGGGGCAAATTCGAGGAATGGTTCAAGATAATTCCATTAATAAAGTCCTGTATTTGGAAGAAACGTTTCAAAAACATCCTGTGTTGACGGCAATGTCATTGCCGGATTTGGTTGAAGATATGTTGTATGCCGTAACAAAATCGAAAGACAGGGTCAAAGAAATATTGGCGCAAGATGATCAGTTTGTTAGCCATAGAGTAGGTTCAGTGCTTGCTGTGCGCGCTATAAGGCTCATGGATCATGATCCGCGGCGGGTGGCGATACTGATGGGGATGATGGTTAAGGAAGGTGAGGCAAAATGGTTTTCTGATTACAGGATTTTCTGGAAGCAGTTTGTGGCCTGGAGTCAGGATCCGGTACGCATGGCGGCCCTTGATCGCCGGATGCTTGAGAAATATGCCTTAATGCCTGTTGATCAGAATTCAGGAGTTTTAGATTCTGCCATGAAAGGAGGTGTTGACGTTAATCCATCCAGGATCGATGGGGTGCTGGAAGGGGGGGGCGTAAAGCCTGGTTATATTGATGAGTTGACGCCGGATATGTCGAAAGCGCCGCTGCCTTTGGTGGAATTGGGGCGGCTTTTTCAAGAGATGATGAATGATCCTCTTGTCAGAAAGAAACTTTTGGAAAATAGGAATTTAGATTATTTACCCTATCTTGCCCCGGCATTGTCTGCGCGTTTTAATGAATTAGGGGATGCGGCACGGTTGTTGGGGGCACGGCTTGTTTTACATAATACGCAACGCGCGTATGTGAATAATATCTTAAAAGAGGGGGTTAAACCTAAGGGTGGAGGGATAGTCCTTGTGGTTTATGATCTTTCCAGAACGAGATCATTGCAATTAGGGTTTGGGTCGTTGGCAAGTGAGTTGGTTACGGATAGTAATTTCTTTGGCAATGTGTCCTGGCACAATATATGGGGTGTTGTTTGCGATGGGCAAACTAAAATGATTGAGGATAATGAACATGTGGTGCGTGCAGATATTGAGTTGAAAGGGTACAGTTGGTTATATTCCCCGGCTCATGCTGTTTCAGCTATATCGGCCATTGATTTGAGTTTTGATATCAATGCATTACAAGATTTTGTGATGACATTCTTAAAAGAGCATGAGTCTTGGGTTGACGCGTATCGTCAGGAAGCGAGGCAGCGCTTAATGCAGGCAGCGGTTGTCTATTTGATGATAGGGCGGCTTACGGAGGGGGTGCGGGTTTTAGGTGCCAAGAATGATTCAGCTCAATCTGGAGATATTAAAGGCGGTATCGACCTTAATCCGTCCAGCATTGATATGGCTGTTAAAAGCGCTGGTGAAGGCATTCAATTCAAGGTTGATCCTGCCATGTTCGAGCGCATGAAAAATGCCTCCGGCATTACGCCTGTGATTATTGGCATTCATCCTGTTGGAAGTTTTCAGAAGTTTTTCGAAATTTCCTTACCTGTTACCTAACTTTTAAAAGTGGACAGGTAAAAAGTCTATGTTTTTAATGCGCTCGACTTTGATGAGTTTGGCGTTATGCTAGAATCTGAGTTCACAGAAGTTCTGATCATTCGTGAATTTTGTGTGGATTCGGGTAGCCATACTTGGAATTTCCGTTTTCTTCCAAGTATGCCTGATATAAGGTGTCCACCTTTAATTGTTAGATGACACACTTTCCGTCACAATTGGCATTATCTTATTGAACATGTTATATTTTATTGAGTAATTGCCATGGATGATCTTACGAATTGATGTGTTTATAGTCGATGTATTAGCCGTACTAAAGAATGAAGGAGCGAAATATGGTTAGAAAATATGTTAAAAACATTGTTTCAATACTTGTATTATTTGCCTTTCTGGTCAATACATCTGGCTCGGCTTATGCCCAGTTGGCCATGCCTCTCCCGGAGCCTGGCTCAATGGTCAGTCTTTCAGAGGCCTATCAGCCCGTACTAATTAAGGGAATGTCAATTCACAAGGATAATCCATTTATTTTTGATTTTATTGTGGATTCCGGACAAGACAGGCTTCAGGGCGAAGCCCTTAAAGCTGAAGGTGAGCGGTTGATCAAATATTTTATGGCCGGGATGACGATTCCGGGGAAAGACCTTTGGGTAAACCTTTCGCCTTATGAAAAAAACAGAGTAACTTCCCAGCATCTTGGAGAGACAGATTTAGGAAAGGATCTTCTTGCGCAGGACTACATTCTTAAACAGCTTACAGCATCTCTCATCTATCCAAAAAAAGAATTAGGTAAAACCTTTTGGGATAAGGTTTATTCAAGAACCCAGGATTTATATGGAATCTCAGAAGTTCCTGTCGATACTTTTAATAAAGTCTGGATCATGATAGATGAGGCTGAGGTGTTTGAACAAGGCCAAACAGTTTTTGTTACAAAATGTCATTTGCATGTCCTGATGGAGCAGGATTATCTGGCGCTGCAAAAAAGCCGGGGACAGGAAGTTGGTTCTTTGGATCCACGTCCTGAGGGTCATGCGCTGACATCAGAAATCATGAAAGAAGCCGTCCTTCCGTTGCTTGAAAAAGAAGTCAATACTGGCAAGAGTTTCTCCAGTTTACGCCAGGTTTTTCACTCGCTTATTCTTGCCGGCTGGTATAAAAATAATATTAAAGAATCCATCCTTAGCGAGTCGTAGGCGGACAAAGGAATTACAAAGGGCATTGACCTTGAAGACAAAACCATTAAAGAAATAATCTATAAGCAGTATTTAGAAGCGTATAAAAAAGGTGTCTTTAATTACATTTCCGAAGAAACCCTGCCATCAGGGGAGGCAGTCCCGAGAAAGTATTTCTCCGGCGGTATTGAAGCGGATAAGGCTATGAACCCGACAGTGAAAAGGGTCATGGACACGCTTGCGCCGGCGGCGCTGTTGTTTATCGGGGCAACATGGGTCATGAGCACTTATCTGGCGCCCGCTCCTTTAACGCCTGTCTTCACTTTCAATGGGAGTCCCAGTGAATATACAATCCAAAACGATAGGACTACCCACGAGCCATCAAGTGTGGCGCATAATGGTGAAAACGCTTCCATTAGGCGGATCCAAAACTTGCCAAGTTCGGCCAATTTAGAAGACATACAAAAAACGCCTTCAATTGTTAAAAATATATTCCCCTTGCTTGAAAACAGCAGCGACCACGATATTTTCGTTCTGGTCACCCCTAGTAACTCAAATCAAACCGTACCACTTGTCGTTCAGCTTCCTGGAAAGGCATCAACGGAAAAACGTCAAATATTTTCTTTGGCAGCGGTGAAAGAAGATAAAGAACAAAAAGGCACCCTTGCGGCCAAAGAAGGAACGATGCTTCCCGTTCAAGAGGAGCCAACTCAACTTGAAAATAAAACAACATCCCTTACGGAAGAACAACAATCTGAAGGACAAGAAATATCAGTTTCATCTTCACAGCCCGGCCCCGTATTTAATATCAAAATCAAAGTAACAGATCGTCTTGGTTATGCCCTTCAGGCAGATAATGATTATTTATTCGTTGCCAAGAACGAGTATGGGGTTGGTTATGAACCATTAACCTTAAATTTCAAGACAGGGGAAATAAGCGGTGCTCATTGGGGTGTTATGCCTGATAACCCTTTATGGATGAACAAAATGTACCTGATGCAGATGTGGATGAGCGAGTCACTGTTGTATCTGACTACAGATCCTGTCGCTGCTGGAGAAATAAGTTTTGCACGTAACAAATTCAACAACCTTATCATAAGTTTGGGCAAGAACAAAAACTTCAATATTCCCGTCTATGTAACCGATCAACTTGGATATTCCGTTTCGCTTGAAGGCGATTATTTGCATGTAGCCAAGAATAAATATGGCGAAGGTTACGAGCCTTTAACATTGAATATAAAAACAGGAGTAATGAGCGGTTTTCATTGGGGCATGCCTGCTGGCACCGACAGGTGGAGAGACAAGATGGAATTAGTCGCGGCATGGCTCAATGAAGTGTTACCGCAGGTACAAAGTGACGAACTGAAGACAATTATAGTCAATTATGCTGCCAGTGAAGTCGAGGGATTGCTCACACAATTTCCGGTGCGGACTTCCTTTAACATTTCGATCCAGGCTTCGAAAACACTGGCGTATAACCTTGAAGCCAGGGAAAATTACATATCAGTTTACAGGAACGAATCCGGAGCAGGTTATGAGCCTTTAACACTAAATTTGCAAACGTGGGAAATCAGCGGTTCCAATTGGAATCTGTCTCCGGGGTCAGATCAATGGAAAACGAGAATAGAATCGATGATGATCTGGCTCGGTGAAATGCTGCCCTACGTGAAAGATGACGGCGTGAAGACTGGCGAAATAGAGTATGCTGTCGACCAAATAAATTCACTGCGTGACGACTTTCCGGTGATTGATGATAATTCGATGGTCAATGGTGGTATTGACGCAAATATTGATGCGATGGGCATTAAAACTAGCAAGGATGCTCAAGGCGGGGTCCGTATGGAAATAGATCCTGCTATGATCGAGCGAGTACGTAAAGAAGGAATCAACAGTCTTACGCCGATAATTTTTAATCGCGAATTGTAACTCATAGTGCGACAAAAATAAGCTTTAAGATCAATTGTTACCCTGCAAGCATTCCTTTGCCATTTCATTCGCCGTCTTGTAACCCAGAATCTTTCTGGGATAATTATTCATCCAGTCCTGAATCCA
>JAZDPD010000017.1:0-6618 GCA_043798045.1 Candidatus Omnitrophota bacterium
TGGATTCAGGACTGGATGAATAATTATCCCAGAAAGATTCTGGGTTACAAGACGGCGAATGAAATGGCAAAGGAATGCTTGCAGGGTAACAATTGATCTTAAAGCTTATTTTTGTCGCACTATGAGTTACAATTCGCGATGCTTTAACTAATGCCAGAGAGATATTGAATAATCTTCGGTCGAGGCTTAAAGTGGTGAATGCAGAGCTTTCGGTTAGGCCATCGAGTGACAATGCCATGGATATCAACGGTGGTATCGACCTTAAATCCAGGAACATGAATCTTGATGTTACTAAAGACGGCAAGGGTGTTGAAATGAAATTTGACCCTGCCATGATGGAACAGTTTAAGAATGGTGATTTTAAGGGTATTGTGCCGGTCATCATCAATATTACGCCGATCACCAGTGCTTTACCGCTATTAGGGATGAATGAGGCTGATGCCGGACATAAGTCGACATAATTCGTATTAATCTTGATTTTCCAAAGGCCGTGGTGTGAACCACGGCCTTTTTTTAAAATATTGAAAAAATCTCCCCCTTTTCTTTTACTCTTTGTTAGACTTACTATACATTTCCAGAAAGAAGCTCAATCATACAAATGGAGGCACGAACGTGGGTATTCGGTTCTTAATGGTGGCGGTATTGGGTTTAATTGTTTCAGGTTGTGCCACAGCGTCGAAGCCGGCTGTTAATCCAATTTCAAGTCAGATGGCTGAAATGCAGCAGCGCATGGAAGATCAGGAAAAAGAGATCGTTGACCTTAAGTATGAGGTTCGGGAACTTTCCAGCAGGGATATGGACAAGACCTCTGATGAGTCAACGCCCAAAGTTTCCGTTGTCAGTTATGAGCCGGCCAAAACGACAGAGAGTAAAGGTTTTGATATTATTCGTGTCGGTGTGAGCGGGCGTGAATTACAAAAAGCACTTAAGGGTGCGGGTATTTATGACGGCAAGATTGATGGAAAGGTAGGATCGAAGACCAAGGCGGCGGTTGTCGAGTTTCAGAAGACGCACAGCTTAAAGGCGGATGGTATTGTTGGCCAGAAAACCTGGAATGAACTTAAGGGGTACTTGAATTCTTCGGTTGATGCCGGGGAAGGTTCTTTCCGATAATTTTTGTTTATCTGATTTTAAAACAGCCTCGGCAGATATGTCGGGGCTTTTTTATCCCGCAAGAACATTGTTTATTGAAAAATGCAGGTAAAAACTATTCATACATAATGTCTATCCTAACAGTCACGCTTAATCCTGCCATTGATCGCATGATTCGACTTGATAAAATTATTGTCGGCAAGGATCATCGTGTTTTGTCGGTCAAGGATTCTGCTGGAGGTAAGGGGGTTAATGTGGCGCGTGCCTTAAGGGGGCTTGGGGTAAGGGCTGATTCCCTGACCTTTCTTGATGAGAGTCCGGATGGGGTGCGTGTGAATACCACAGTCATGGATGCCCGGGGGCGTGTGATGCGTTTTATGGAGCCGGGAGTTGTTGCATCCAGGTTGGCTCAGGAACAGTTTATCCGGAAATTTAAAACTTGCGTGAAATCATATCGGTATGTTGTTATTGCCGGAAGTTTGCCGCCACGAATGAAACCTTCCTATTTAGTTGCTCTTATTGAGGTTGTGAAAAAGCAAGGGGCTTGGGTGGCGGTAGATACCAGTGGTGTGGCGCTGAAAGCGGCGATTGAATCAGGTGTCGATTTGATCAAGCCCAATCGTGAAGAGGCCCAGGATTTTTTGGGCATGCGGCTATCTTCCCGTAAACGGATCAGTAAGGCATTGCGCACTTTGGCTGGATGCGGTATAAAGGATATTCTTGTTTCCTTGGGTGAGGATGGTTTGGCCGGTTTTGATGGGGTTAATGAATTCTTTGCTCAAGCGCCTGTTGTTGCCGCAGGCCCCATGGTGGGCTGCGGTGATGCCGCCCTGGCGGGTTTTTTGGCCGGACGCCTGGCAGGCCGGGATTTTAAAGGTTGTGTGCGGCATGCGGCCGCATGCGGTGCATTGGCAGCGCGGGAGTTTGTTCCTGGCCGTATCGTTGGGCGTGATGTTAAAGATGTCGAACGCGGGATTATTTTTGATAAGGAGTAGGCTATGGTGGCTTTGGAACATGAAGAACGCGTTATTGCGTTAAAACAGTTTGATAATTTGAACAGCCAGCAGGTGCGTGCCCTGGTGCAGGAAGGTGCCAAGGATTTCAAGGCTTCCTGGCTTAAGCTGGCGCAGGCGCTTTTTACGGTTCACCGCGACAAGCTTTATGAATATTGGGGGTATGAGAAGTTTGAGTATTATGTCGAACGCGAGGTTGGTATTAAAAAGCCCATGGGCTTAAAACTTGTCAAGACGTATGCCTTTGTCGAGCAGCAGGAGCCCCAGTGCCTGAAGGCTGACTTTTTTGACGGACGTGAAGCCGGGGTGCTGCCGCAGTTTGAGGCTGTCAATCTGCTGCGCATGGCGCGTAATAATAAGGATCTGACGAAAAGTGATTATCAGGAAATCCGCAAGTCCGTGATTGATAATGGCAAGGATGCGGCCCTGGTGCGCAAGGATCTGACCGCCATGATCAAGGAGCGCAAACAGGTTGATCCGGATGAAGAGCGTGAACAGCGCAGCGTGGCGGCTGTCAAAAGATTCATGACCGCGATCCGCTCCTTCAAGAAGGATGCGGACACCTTAAAATTAATACCGTCGCATATTGTAAAAAAGACGGAAGAGCTTATTCGTGAGCTTGAATCAGAAATTGAGGAAGAATAATGGATATCGTCAATCCGCTGGCTGTGCTGGATCTTGAAACAACGGGCACATGGGTTGAAAAGGACCGCATCATTGAGATTGCGATCATTAAACTGATGCCTTCCGGTGAAAGGTCTGTTTTTCATTCACGGGTTAATCCCCTGATGCCGATTCCTGCCGTAGTTTCGCAGTTGACGGGCATCAAGGATCAAGACGTAAAAGATGCTCCGGTGTTTCAGACCATTGCCAAGGATGTGGCGGCGTTCCTTGAAGGGGCTGATATCGGTGGTTTTAATGTGGAGAAGTTCGATTTGCCCCTGCTGGAGCGGGAATTGAGGGAGGCGGGTGTTATTTATGTGACCGCCGGCCTTAAGATTTTTGATGCGCAGAAGGTTTTTCATGTGAATGAGAAGCGGGATTTGACAGCAGCGTATGCATTGTATTGCGGCAAGCCGCTGGTGGGGGCGCATGGGGCATTGGCAGATACGCAGGCAACCCTGGAAGTTATTGAAGCGCAGGTAGCGCGTTATGGCGCCGGAAGCACGTCGGTTGAGGCTTTGAGCGTTTTTCAGCACCGTGAACAGCCTGAGTTTTTTGATGCGGACAGGCGGTTTCGCTGGTGGAACGGTGAGTTATATATGATGTTTGGCAAGTATGCGAAAAAGGAAAGTTTGCGTGATATTGCCAAAAAGGATGCGGGGTATCTGACCTGGATGCTTGGCAAGGATTTTAGCGAGGATGTGAAGCTTCTGGTTTCCAATGCGCTTAAAGGTCAATTCCCACAACAAGAGGGTGCGGTGTGATGGCTTTTTTCCATAAGGACGAAATTTTTCTATTGGAAAATGCGGGCCAAACAGGATACAATATGTCACTTCAATTTATGAATATAACAGGGAGATAACTCATGGCGGCTAAGAATGAAACGTGGCTGATTGTTGTGATTGTACTTATAGCGGGCGGACTCATTGCCCTTTCTTTTTCCAAAAACAAGTCGGGCGAGCAGGTTTCAGTGCCGCCGGCAGCGGATATGGCTAATAAAATCAAGCAGGATCATGATGAGGCTGATATGCCCAAGATTGCGGCTGTTAAGCCGGTTTCAGCTGTGGTTGAAATGCCCAAGGCTGTGTTTCCCAAAGAGGCTTTTGCGGTCCAGGTTTTTTCATTTAAGGATAAAGTCCGGGCAGATCGGGCCTTAAACATGCTCAAGGATAAAGGTTATTCGGCGTATATCTTGATGAGCGATCTGGGTGAGCGTGGGGTGTTTTACCGTGTGCGTGTGGGGTCATTTGCCAATGAAGAAGAGGCCCGGAAGAATCTTGAGGCGGTCGTCAGGGATTTTAACAGCGGGATCATTGTCGCTGAATAATATAAGGAAATATTTCATGAAAAAGTTTTCCATTTTTCTTGGGTTGATGGTGCTGGTTCTGGCAGGTTGCGCGACGCAGGTTGTTCGCAAGGATGTTAAAGAGGTTATTGATCTTTCGGGCCGCTGGAATGATACCGATGCGCGCATGGTCGCGGAGGATGTGGTCAAGGCCTGTACGGAAGGGGCGTGGATCAGCCGTTTTAATAAAGATATGGGGCGTGACCCTGTTGTGATCGTTGGATCAGTGGCCAATAACAGCCATGAGCATATTAATGCCCAGGTATTTGTGGAAGACCTGGAAATGGCGTTGGTCAATTCCGGCAAAGTGAAGTTTGTGGCGTCAAAGACGGAGCGCGGCGATGTGCGTGAGGAGCGCGTGGACCAACAGCAGAATGCTGCCCCTGAAACACGGGCCAGGATGGTTCGGGAGACAGGTGCTGATTTCATGCTGACAGGCAGTATCAATTCCGTCAAGGATGAAACCAAGGGGCAGTATGCCATCCTGTTTCAGGTTAATCTTGAGCTTGTGAACGTAACGACAAATGAAAAAGTCTGGATCGGCCAGAAGAAGATTAAAAAGCTGGTTAAGCGTCCGCAATATTCGATGTGAGGATTATGTCCGCTGTTGATGTTTCTATCGGGAACGCTCTTGGGCGTTCCTTTTTTCTTTTTAGCAGTTGCCTGGTGTTCTGTTCGTGTGCCGGCATTTATGGGCCGGCCTTGCAGCCGAAGGTGAACGCCCTGCTGGTGGCCGATCGCCCTAGCGAGGCGGCACAGGAGCTTATGGCGCCCAAGGCGGGTTATGGGCACAACAATGAAGTGCTTTATCAGCTTGATCGCGCGCTTATCCTGCAAATGAACAGGGATTTTCCCGGCAGCATTGGGGCCCTTGAAAAAGCGAAGGCAGGTTATGAAGAGCTTTATACCCGTTCTGTAACCAATGAAGCGTCAACATGGCTTGTGAATGATAATATGTCGCCTTACCGGGCACCCGGGTATGAGCGTGTGCTCATGAATGTTTTTCAGTCTTTTAATTATATGGCATCGGGTTCATGGGATGAGGCGTTGGTGGAATCGCGGGATCTGGATTCCAAGTTTCCTGTCAATGCGGATGCCTTCCTTCAGAAGAAACGTCCTTTGGAGGATAATGGCTTTGCCCGTCTTTTAGCCGGGATTTTATATGAGGCCCGGGGAGGCGCGGGGGACTTGAATGAGGCTTATATTGCTTATAAACAGTCGTTGGTTGTTTATGATGCCTATTATGATCGGCAATATGTGCCGCAGGTCCTTCAGGAAGGATTGCTGCGTCTGGCCGCAAAATTCAATGATAGTCTTTTGCCTCAATATCGTTCCCGTTTCGGTAAGGTTTTTCCGGCGTCGGGTTCTGACAATGCTGTCATTTACTTTTTTGAGGCTCTGGGCTTTTCTCCGGTGAAGGTTTCTGAAATGATACCTGTCCCCATTGAGCCTGATTTGATCACCAAGATGGCGTTCCCCCGATTTGTGCGCCGTCCTTATGCGGCGCAGGGATCAGAAGCGTTGTTGGATTCGATCTCGGGTTCCCGTTTTCGCGTTACCACAGAGTTGGGGGTTGACATTGATGGCCTGGCTGAAAAAAACCTGGAAGCAGGGAAAGCCCTGGCGTTATCCAAGGCGGTGTTGCGTCCTGCCGCGAAATATCTCATTGAGCGTAATCAGCAGAAAGCCATTGAAAAAAAACATGGCCTTCTGGCGGGGCAGTTATTTGGTCTGGCCAGCAGTCTTTATAATATCATTTCCGAACAGGCGGATCTGCGCAGCTGGCAGTCGTTGCCCGCACAGGTGCGTGTGGCGCGCCTGGCTGTTCCGGCGGGGATGTATCATTTGCATGGACAGGGTCTGGATGGGGGCGGCCTGGTGGTGAATAGTTGGGATGGCGGGGATGTTGAACTCCTGCCGGGGCGTATTTACTGTATTTTCCGGCGCGGCTTGCAGTGAGCATAGGCGTGATGAATTGTAAATACCCTTTGCCAACAGGCAAGGGTTGTCTATAATATAAACAATAATTTAGTTATTAATTATACTGGAGCAGGAAAATGAAGAAAATATTTTTGATCATGCTGGTTTCCGTTTCATTGATCGGTTGTACAGGGACACAAAAGGGTGCGACCATTGGTGGTATTGCCGGAGCCGCGCTTGGCGGGATCATCGGTTACCAGAGCGGGCATGGTGTTGAGGGTGCGCTCATTGGTGGTGGTGTTGGCGCGGCAGGTGGAGCCCTTACAGGGGATGCTATGGAAGAGAAAAAATAACTTTTTATTGGACAGGCATGAAAATCATTATTGTTGACGACTCATTGCTGGACCGCAAGCTTCTTTCCAAGTCGCTTATTAACCTGGGTGTAAAGAACGAGATCGTTCAGGCGGATAACGGCGAGGCGGGTTTATCCCTGATTGTTTCCAACCTGGGGGATATTGCCTTGATATTCCTGGATTATCAGATGCCTTTGATGAGCGGCATTGAAGTCATGAAGGGGTTGGCCGG
>JAZDPD010000152.1:0-13109 GCA_043798045.1 Candidatus Omnitrophota bacterium
TGCGCTTAGTGTTACAATTTCTCTGCTCCATAGGTCTCCTGTTCTTTGCTTGTTCGCAACTTACAAAGTAACAGTTATTTTTCAGATCTATGGAGCTCTTTTAAATTTTTCCTGTCGCACTTGTGATTACAATTTTCTGCAGAAATCTTATTAGCGGGATCGGTCCGCATATCCGCCACCTCGCGCCTGGCATTAAGCGACATTGTTAGCGTCGAGATATCCGCAAACTCCACCGACCCGCCCGCCGGAAGGCCAATGCCGATGCGTGAAATCCTGACCCCATACGGCTGCAGCGCCTTGATGATATGCAATGCCGTTAATTCACCCTCCATATCAGCATCCGTGGCCAACACCACTTCCTTGACCACTGAATTATCTTCCACCACACGCCGAATAAGTTTATTCAAATCCACATCATCCGGCCCGCGTCCTTCCGATGGCGCGATAGCCCCCAGCAATACAAAATACTGACCCTTATAATGCCCTGTCTTTTCAATGGCTATGGCATCTTTGGGATTCTCAACAACACAAATGATCGCCTGGTTTCTTGTCATGTCTGCACAAATGGTGCAAATATCACCTTCCGTAAAATTATTACAAATACGGCAAAACCGCAGCTTGGCACGCAAATCAAGGATGGCCTCGGCAAAGCGGTGGGAATTCTCCTCCGGCGCATTCAAAAGATGAAACACCATGCGCTCGGCACTGCGCCGGCCAACCCCCGGCAGATGCGTCAATTGCTCGATCAGATTCTCGATCACGCGTGGATAACTCATTCATTATGCCATTCGTTGACCACCTCTCCATCAAACGCATCAAGCGCCTGCTGAAGCTGTGCGGATTTATCCTGGGAAATCGCGTTCATCAAAACAAAAGACAATTGCACCGATTGCCCTAAAATACCGGAAAAAACATCTGAAACAAGCTTGATCGCCGCCGTCTCTTCCAGGCATTCTTTATGATAAAGATACTCGTCTGGAAACGCAACGGTCAGCGTTTGACCATTAACCGCAACCGGCGCACCTTCCAGAAGATACGTCCCCAAATATGTTTTCTGGGCCTGAACCGCCGCCGTCATCTGTGACCAGACACGCTTGACATGCGCCAGGCCAAGGCCTCCGGAAGGGGGTGGTGTTGCCGGCACAGGCGAGACACTCGCCGTCGTCGGCGCAACAGGCGCCGGTTTTGGCGTTGAAACAGGCCGCTGAACAGGTTTTGTCGGCATAGGAGGCTTGGTCGGCACAGAAACCGTTGACGGTTTCTGGGATACCTGCGGCATCGAAAAAGTTGGGACTTCACCTTGCGCCGGTGCAAGGGCAATGATGGCCTGCACCACTGCCAATTCCAAGGCCAGACGTGGTGCATCTGTCAAACGCTCCGTATCTTTGGACGTGATCAGAATGTCCATGACAGCCAGGATATTTTCCAGCGACAAAAACCCCGCCTGCTCCAAAAGCTGTTTGCGGTAATAAACCGGATAATCCACCAGGCCCTGCAGTTTTTCAGCATCAATCTTCATGAGCATCAGATGCCGGAAATGCTCCACCATATCCCTCAAAAGCCGGCGCTCATCTTTACCCGAACTTACAATTTCCTCAACATAACTCATGGCCCTGGAACCGTCTTTGGCCACAATAGCCCCCGCCAGATCAAACAAATATTTGACATCAATAAGACCCAACAAAGCATTGGCGGCATCAAGCGTCACCTTGTTACCGCCGGAAGCCAGCTGATCCAGGATGCCCAGCGCATCACGCATCCCGCCCTGGGCGGCACGCGCAATGGCAAAAAGGACTTCATCTTCAACCTGCAGGCCTTCTGTTTTGGCAATGGATTTCAACTGCCCTGTGATCACATCCATGGACAGGCGTTTGAAATGAAAATGCTGGCAACGCGAACGGATCGTGGTGGGAACTTTTTCAGGATCAGTCGTTGCAAAAATGAATTTGACATGCTCCGGCGGCTCTTCCAGCGTTTTAAGCAAGGCATTGAACGCAGCCGTAGAGAGCATATGAACTTCATCAATGATGTAAAACTTATACCCGCCGCCCATGGACATGAACATGGCGCTTTCGCGGATGATGCGGGCATCATCCACACTGTTATTGGATGCGCCGTCAATCTCAATGATATCCATGTTGCCGCCGTCAAACTCAAGCAAACCTGAAATCTGGGGGGCGGATTTATTGATCTCTTTGGCCAGGATGCGCGCACACGTGGTCTTCCCCACGCCGCGCGGACCGCTGAAAAGGAACGCATGGGCCACTTTATTGGCCGCCATAGCGCTCTTTAAAGCACCCGTAACATGCTCCTGCCCACCACTTCATCAAAGGTCTTGGGGCGATACTTTCTGGCAAGGACTAAATACGACATAATTAAACTTCTCCACTACCTTAATTGTCGTTAGTCAGACGGGAATTTCAAGGGATTATTTACTTTTCATGGAAAGGACAATGCGCTTGCGCTTCAGGTCAATTTCCTTGACCGTTACCATCACCTTTTGATGAAGCTTGACCACATCGGAAGGATGCTTGACATACCGGTCCGCCATCTGGCTGATATGCACAAGCCCGTCCTGATGGACACCGATATCAACAAAGCACCCGAAGTCAATGATATTGGTCACAACACCCGGCAACACCATATCCGGGACAAGGTCATCGATTGAATTTACCCCGTCCTTGAACTGGACAAATTCAAACTGGGCCCGCGGGTCGCGCCCGGGCTTGGCCAATTCGTTGATAATATCCCGCAAGGTGGGCATGCCCACCGATTCTGTCACATATTTCTTAAGGTCAATCTGCTGTCGGATATTCTCCTGAAGCATGATGTCTTTAACACGACAATTGGCCTCCTGGGCCATCTTCTCAACAATACTGTAACTTTCCGGGTGCACCGCACTGGCATCCAGCGGATTATCCCCGCCCATCACCCGCATAAACCCTGCCGCCTGCTCAAAAACTTTACCGCTGAATCGCGCCACCCTGGTGATCTCCTGGCGTGATTTAAATGCCCCATGCAAATTCCTATAATCAACCACCGCCTGCGCCAGTGCGGGTCCGACACCAGAAACATACATCAACAATTCGCGGCTGGCCGTATTGATATCAACACCCACCTGGTTAACACAACTGATGGTCACATCATCCAGCGCATCTTTAAGCCGCGTCTGATCCACATCATGCTGATACTGCCCAACCCCGATATTCTTCGGGTCAAGTTTCACCAGCTCCGCCAAAGGGTCCTGCAAACGGCGGCCAATGGATATCGCCCCGCGCACCGAGACATCCAGGTCGGGAAATTCCTTACGCGCGACCTCTGAAGCCGAATAATAAGACGCGCCGCTTTCATTGACCATCATGGTCTTGATGTCCTTAAGGCCAAGCCGGCGCACGAAACTTTCAGTCTCCCGTGATGCCGTCCCATTGCCAATGGCCACCACATTGATCTGATGCTTCCGGCAAAGGGCTTTAACAACCTCAGCCCCTTCGCGTTCACGCGCTTCACTTTGCTGAAGATAGATCGTCTGATACTCCAGCATCTTTCCCTGGGCATCCAGGCAAGCCACCTTGCATCCGGTGCGTATCCCCGGATCAACCGCCATAACCATACGCGGCCCCAAAGGTGGTGCCATCAGAAGCTGTTTCAAATTATTGGCAAACGTCTTGATGGCCTCATCATCTGCTTTTTCCTTGGTCAGAAGCCTTATCTCATTTTCAATAGAAGGTGTCATCAGGCGTTTATAGCCGTCTTCAAGGGCTATGTCAACCTGGACAATGCAGGCTGAACGGTTCTGTTTTAGAAAGCGGGCCCGCAGCAATTTCAAAGCCTCAACCTCGGAAACAACAATGCGCAGCAAGAGAAAAGTTTCTTTCTCGCCCCGGCGCGCCGCCAGGATGCGGTGAGACGGCGCTGTGGCCACAGGCTCATCCCAGGAAAAGTAATCCTTGAACTTGATACCCTCTTCCTCTTTTCCCTTGATCATCTTTGACTGGAAATGACCTTTATTAAGGAATAAATCCCGGATCTCGGCGCGGGCATCGGCGCTTTCATTCACCCATTCCGCCATAATATCCCTGGCCCCGGCCAGCACCAGATCAACCGTCCCGAGCTCTTTATCCTTATCCATGTACTTTTCAGCTTCTTTAACAGGATCAAACGCATTGTCCTGTTTAAAGATATTCTCGGCCAAAGGCTCAAGGCCTTTTTCCCGCGCAATCATCCCGCGCGTACGGCGTTTAGGCTTATACGGCAAATACAGGTCTTCCAGCTCGGTCAACGTTGCCGCCTGATCAATACGCCCTTTCAACTCAGGCGTAAGCTTTCCCTGCTTTTCGATCGATTCCAGGATAACATGGCGGCGCTTATCAAGCTCGTCCAGCTGTTTGATGCGGTCGCGAATACTGGTTACCACAACTTCATCAAGCATACCGGTCGCTTCTTTACGGTAACGCGCAATGAATGGAATCGTTGAATTGCCTTCAAGGAGAGTAACAACCGCCTGGACCTGGGAAGGTTTTATGCCAAGTTCTGCCGCGGTCTTATTTACGTGGGCTGGGATCATTCTTAAAATGTCTTTGGTTAGCGTCGTTTATGGGTTTGGTCATATTTGTATAACGATCTTCCTGGGACTTGCGGTTATCCGCATCTCCGGGTGCTGCCACATTCGCATACGTGGCATTATGTGCCGCAATCACCCGGTCCATTGGGCCAGTAATCTTCTCAGACATATCGTTGTACAACTGCCCCATGGCATATGTCGTAAAAAGAAATCCTGATGAAAAAAGCAGAACAGTGATGACATGTTTCATCTGATCCTCCGGATTATATTAACCCTTAACTAAACAAGGCAGCCGAGTGCCTTGACCAGTGCCGCGGCATTGGCCTTGAGTTCCTGCATGCGCAAACGTTCTTTTTCAATAACATCCGCCGGAGCCTTGCTGACAAATCCTTCATTGGACAAACGCCCTTCAATGGCACCTGCCGCCTTTTCCATCTGGGCGATTTCGGCACTGATACGGGCTTTTTCTTTCGCCACGTCAATCAGAGATCCCAACGGGATAAAATACTTGATCTCACCAACGACGCCCGATGCGGAATTCTTGATCCCGTCTGATGAATCAGCATACTGGATCGCCGAGATCTTCACCAAACGAGAGATCATGCCCTCACTGGCCTTGAGCATGGCCTGTCCTGAAGACGAAGCAACGACCAGACATTCAACCGACTCGTTGGGCTTGATGTTCCACTGCGCCCGGACATTGCGGATCGACGTCAGCAAATCAACAATGATATTGATGTCTGCTTCAGCCTTGCTGTTGATAAACTTGTTTTCAACAACAGGCCAGGCTTCCAGTGTCAAAAGAGTTTCCTTGCCGTCGAGATAAGAATAAAGCTCTTCGGTCACAAACGGGATAAAAGGATGCAGCATCTTGAGTGTGTTCTTCAGCACAAAGTACGCGGTCTTTTGCGTATTGATCTGATCCTGACGGCCTTTGATCATTTCCAGATACCAGTCACAATACGTGGCCCAGAAAAATTCATAAAGTGTATTCTCAGCGTCTGAATAGCGGAATTCCTCAATGGCCTGGGTCACATCAGACAGCGCTTTTTGATAACGCGAAATGATCCACGCCGAGGCGGTATCCAGCACCTGATGGTCAATTTGAGACAAATCATTGATCCGGGCTTCCGGCTTCAAATTCATCATGACAAAACGAGATGCATTCCAGAGCTTGTTGGCAAAATTACGGCCAATCTCGAACTTTTCTTTGGAAATATAAATGTCCTGCCCTGAATTAAGGATCATGCTAAAACGCAAGGCATCTGCCCCATACTCCTTTATGACTTCCAAAGGATCCAGGGCATTGCCAAGGGACTTTGACATTTTGCGGCCTTTGGCATCACGCACCGTGCCATGCAAGACGACATCCTTAAACGGCACCTCACCCATGAACTCGATCCCCGCCATGACCATGCGCGCCACCCAGAAGAAAATGATCTCCGGTGCCGTAAAAAGCGTAGCCGTCGGATAGAAATATTTAAGATCAACAGAATCCCGGGGCCAGCCAAGTGTCGCAAACGGCCACAACCACGATGAAAACCATGTGTCCAGCACATCCGGATCCTGCCGAAGTGCCACGGCCTTGCCGTGCTTGGCCAAAGCCTGCGCCTGGGCCTCATCTTCGGATCTGGCCACAAAATGATTTCCGTGATCGTCATACCACACCGGGATGCGATGACCCCACCAGATCTGGCGCGAAATGCACCAGTCGCGGATATCCACAAGCCAGTTTTCATAAACCTTTTCCCAACGCTTGGGCTGAATGCGCAAATCACCGTCATGAAACGCCTTGAGCGCTTTATCCGCCAGAGGCTTCATCCTGACAAACCACTGCTTGGAAAGATACGGCTCAACAATCGTATCACAGCGGTAACAGCGGCGGACAGCATTGTTGTGCGGTTCAATCTTCAGCAAAAGCCCCTGTTCTTCAAGCGCTTTGACAATCTGTTTGCGGGCTTCAAAACGGTCAAGCCCGTCAAAATCACCGGCGTTATGGTTCATCACACCGTTAGGATGCATGACATTGATAAAATCAAGATTATGCCGGCGGCCCATGGCAAAGTCATTGGGGTCATGCGCCGGTGTCACCTTGACGGCACCGGAACCAAATTCACGGTCAACAAAATCATCCGCAATAATCCTGATCTCGCGATTGATCAACGGCAGGACAATCACCTTGCCGATCAATCCCGCATAACGTTCATCCTTGGGGTTAACCGCAACCGCCGTATCCCCCAGCATGGTTTCAGGACGCGTCGTGGCCACCACAACAAAAGTGGATGGATCATCTTTGAAAGGATATTTAAAATGCCAGAGGTTTCCCTGGGCATCCTTGTGCTCGGCTTCTTCATCCGCCAACGCTGTCTGACAACGGGGGCACCAGTTGATGATGTAGGATCCCTGATAAACAAGGCCGCGCTCATAAAGGGTCACAAACACATCACGCACAGACTCTGAATAGTCATTGTCCATGGTAAAACGCGTGCGGTCCCAATCACAGGAACTGCCCAATTTATGCAACTGATTGATGATGGTATCCCCATGGTGCTGTTTCCAGTCCCAGAGGCGTTCCATGAACTTCTCGCGCCCAAGCTCTTCGCGTGTAAGGCCTTCTTTGGCCAGCTGTTTCTCAACAACATTCTGGGTCGCGATCCCGGCATGATCCGTACCCGGCATCCAGAGCGTGTCAAACCCCTGCATGCGCTTGTAACGGATCAGGATATCCTGAAGCGTGTTGTTAAGTGCATGCCCCATATGAAGGACGCCCGTCACATTCGGCGGCGGAATCACCACCGTATACGGGCCTTTACTGCCAGGGCGTTTGATGGCATGAAAAGGCTTCTTTTCATGCCAGAATTCAAGACGTTTTTCTTCGATATCCGAAGGTGTATACCGTGGTGCTATCTCTGACATGGGATTATTTCTTACCGTGCAAAAAAGCGTTGCGAACAGGGACCGCCGCTTTTTGGGTGATTTTCTGTGATTGCAAAGATTTCTTTGAATCTCTTAAAAGTTTATACTCAATGCTGTCAACCAAGGCTTCCCAGCTGGCCTCAATGATATTCTCATGAACCCCGACCGTAGTCCATGAATCATGGTCATCCTGAGACTCGATAAGGACGCGCACTTTAGCCGCCGTCCCGTCTTTGGTATCCAAAACACGCACCTTGTAATCCGTCAAACGCATGTGCTTGAGTGTCGGATAAAAAGGCATCAGCGCCCCGCGCAACGCCTGGTCCAGCGCTTCAACAGGGCCAACGCTATCCGCAGAACTTGAACGGCGTTCACCCTTGACTTCAATGCGCAGTGTGGCTTCAGCCCAGGCCTGGTGACCTTCGGTTTTTTCGGTATGAACACGAAAACCTTCCAGGGTAAAAAACGGCTTGAATTTCTTCAGGAACTTTTTCATGAAAAGCTCAAAAGAAGCATCCGCCCCTTCAAACTGGTAACCTTGCAGTTCTTTTTCCTGAAGCGCTTTGAGCAGCGCCTTGGCCTCGTCAGAATTCTTCTCGATCTTGAGGCTCATTTGCTCCGCCTTCATAACAAACGGCATTTTCCCGGCGAGCTCTGAGGTAATAAAACGCCGGTGATTCCCGAAAGTAAGCGGATCAATGTGCTCATAGGCTTTAGGATTCTTTAAAATAGCATCAATGTGAACACCGGCTTTATGCGCAAACGCCGAATGCCCCACGAAAGGATGATTGTCCGCAATCGGCAAATTGGCAATTTCACCAATGCTGTAGGCAATATCCTGAAGACTCTTCAATTTATTCTCAGGCAATGTTTTGTAATCCAGTTTACTGGAAAGGATCGCAATGATCGTGGAAAGATCCGCATTCCCGCAACGCTCACCAAAACCATTGAATGTCCCCTGCACCTGAACACAGCCTGATTCAATAGCCACCAGCGAATTGGCCACCGCCAGGTCCATGTCGTTATGGGCATGAATGCCCAACGGCGTTTTAACAACTTCCTGGACCTCGGTGATGATGCCTGATATTTCTTCCGGAAGAGAGCCGCCATTGGTATCACACAACACCAGGATATCCGCACCCGCCTGGGCTGCAGCCTGGATTGTTTTTAGCGCATATTCAGGATTGTTTTTATAACCATCAAAAAAATGCTCGGCATCATACACGACTTCTTTCTTTTTCCCCTTCAGAAAAGACACAGAATCCCGGATGATCTCAAGATTATCTTCCAGCGTCGTTTTAAGTACATCCGTCACATGCATATCCCAGGTTTTTCCGAAAATACAAACCACGGGTGTTTTCGCTGCCACAAGGTCTTTGTAATTCGAATCCTGCGCTGCCGTCATGCCTTTACGGCGTGTGGATGAAAAAGCTGCCAGCTTGGCATGCTTTAATGGCTCCTGCAAAAGGATATCAAAGAACTCCCTGTCCTTGGGATTAGAGCCCGGCCAGCCGCCTTCAACATAATGCACCCCGGCTTCATCCAGCCTTCGTGCAATCTTGACCTTGTCACTCACAGTAAAAGAAACACCTTCAGCCTGGGAGCCGTCACGCAATGTTGTATCGTAAATAAAAATGCGATTCAATTTATTTCCTCTTTTCAAGGCGAAACCCCTTATGCAGGGATTTAACAGCCATATCCGCTTTATCCAGGGCAATGATACAGGAAATGCTGATCTCGGAAGTCGCGATCATCTCAATGTTGATCTTGGCATCCGCCAGCACTTCAAACATCTTGGCCGCAATCCCCTGATGGGAACGCATGCCGGAACCAATGATAGATACACGTGCAATATTCTTGTCATGAAGAATATGGCTGGCTCCGATCGCCTTGCCAATATCCTCGGCAGCCTTCAAACCCTTCACAAGATCGGCCTTGGGAACTGTAAAAGAAATATCCGTCTTTTTTGTATGGCTGACATTCTGGACAATAACGTCAACATTAACACCCGCCTTGGCAATGGCATTGAAAATCTGTGCCGAAACGCCGGGCTTGTCCGGGACCGCGCAAATGGTGAGCTTGGCTTCATTCTTGCTGGATGTCACACCTGTTACCGCGACATCTTCGATTTTCTGTGTGGTCTTGACGATCATGGTGCCTTCCTCCTTGGAATAACTCGAACGAACATGTAATGGGATATTAAATCTTTTGGCTACTTCAATAGAACGCGCCTGCATGACCTGGGCGCCAAGAGATGCCATTTCAAGCATTTCATCAAACGTGATCTCGTCAAGTTTACGGGCTTCCGGAACCAGACGCGGATCAGTTGTATAAATGCCTTTAACATCTGTATAAATTTCGCACACATCAGCCTTGATCGCCTTGGCCAGCGCAACGGCAGAAAGGTCAGAACCGCCGCGTCCCAGCGTCGTGATCTCATTGTCTTGTGTAACCCCCTGATACCCGGCCATGATAACAATCTTGCCATCCCTGAAAGCTTTCATCAGGCGCTTGTCATCAATATGCTCAACACGGGCTTTCTGATGCGTTGTGCTCGTAAGAACCCCGACCTGATAACCTGTCAACGCCACAGAATCAAAACCAAGTTCACGCACAGCCATGGCCAAAAGCGCACAACTGATCTGTTCTCCGGTTGACAATAAGAGGTCCATTTCACGATCAGCCGGGTTCTTGGCGATCTGAAAAGCCAGGGCTTCCAGATCATCCGTAGTATCTGCCATGGCGGATACCACAACAGCAACATCCGTATTCTTATTTTTATACGAGGTAATACGTTGCGCAACCGCCTTGATGCGTTCGACATTAGCCACAGAAGAACCGCCGTACTTCTGAACAATAATCTTTTTCTTCATACTTTCCTTTTCCCTATAAAATATTCGATCATTTGCTCACCAGAGCCGAATTTCAAACCAGCCTTACTGGCAAAGGATTCATTGTACCCGCCAAAGCCATTAGGTTCAATATTTTTTCCATACATCACAAAAGGCACTGCCGCCGAAGTATGTGTCCGTTTATTCAACGGTGTGGGATGATCGGGCGACACCAAAACCCTTGTATCAGGATGCTCCCTGACCCAGGCCAACACAGGCCCAACCACGTCAGCATCAAAATGCTCCACCGCCTTGATTTTTCCTTCCACATCGCCATTATGCCCTGTTTCATCGGTGGCCTCAACATGAACAAAAACAAAATCATGGTCTTTCAGGGATTCAAGGGCATACTGGGCCTTGCCCTTGAAATTGGTATCCAGGTACCCTGTCACACCGGGGACAGAAATGATATTCAACCCGACAATACGTCCAATCCCGTTGACAAGATCAACCGCAGAAATGACACTGCCTTTCAGCCCGAATTTAACCTGATACGATTCAAGCCTCGGCCTCTGACCCTGCCCCCAGAACCAGGTCATGGTCGCCGGAAGTTTTCCCGCCCTGACACGTGTCAGATTTACCGGATGCTGACTCAGAACCTCTTTGGAGCGTTGCATCTGATCCAGCAAAATATCCGCCAGCGCACCTTGAGGCAAATGCCCGGCAATAGGCTGATTAAGAATATCATGCGGCGGCATACAGGCAATCTCTTTGAGGGCTGCCACAGCATCTGAACGGATAATGGCAATGTGCCGGTAACTTTTCCCTGTGTAATATTTGATCTGTTCACTATCAAGTTTGAAAGCAATATCTTCCATAATCGAAGATGCTTCCTCAATGGAAATATGCCCGGCACTGTAATCAATCATCTTTTCATCAATAACAGTCACCAGATTGCAGCGAAAAGCAATCTCATCGTCCTTGACATTGATCCCGAGATTAGCCGCTTCCAAGGGCGCCCTGCCGCTGAGACTGCCAAGAGGGTTATACCCCAAAAGCGACAAATTCCCGACATCAGAACCAGGATGCATCCCCTCGGGAATGGTTTGCACGAGTCCACTGAACCCCTGCTGGGCCATAAGATTCATATGCGGAATCCGGGCCACTTCAAGCGGCGTCTTCCCGTCTAAAGACCCAACTGGCTCATCCGCCACACCATCTGGAACAAGAATAATATATTTCATAGGAATTGTTGGTCGACCCTTGCTGTTAAAGCTTTCACAAGATCCTGCTTGGAATCAACTTGAGGATAAAATCTTCCTGAGGCATCCACCAGTCGCGCCATATAACGGCCCCTCCTGATAACATTGGCCACAACAAGATCACAACCGGCTTCACGGATCAACCGGGACACTTTAGGCGCAACACTGCCTTTAACAAGGCTTGTTTCAAGTTTAAAACCCACCAGAAAGATATCCGGCGACATCTTCTTGATCGCATTAACAATCTTCTTGGTCGGAACAAGTTTCAGCATGACCGGCTTGCCCGAAGGGATCTTGCCGTTAAAAGGCTTTGATAAAGCAAAATCCGATACAGCCGCCGCATGGATCAAAGCATCACAAGGCTGGCAAAGTTCTTTCTTCAAAAGAAGGTCAAGTTCAGCATAAAAGAAAAACTCTTTATGATCAACTTTTTCCGATAACGGAATATCGGTTGTGGCCCCACACCCTTCCAAAAGCGTCACACGATATTTCCTTAAAGCAAACGCATTGGCCAAAAGCCGCCCCATCTCACCTGTCGAGAGATTGGAAATAATGCGCATACCATCCATGGGAACCGCTGTGGGACCGCTCGTGATAAGAATGTGGGGTGCGGAAGCTTTAAAGGCCAATTTCTTTCAGGATGGCTTTGATGTCTGCTTTGACAACGACCGGTTCTTTAACACACTTCATGGCATTTGAAGGGTCTTTAAGCCCATGGCCGGTCAACGTACACACAACCGTCCCTCCCTGACTGTTCTTGAAATAGCCCTGACTGGCAAGTTTAAGGATGCCTGCCACAGAAGCCGCTGAAGCCGGCTCGCAAAAAACACCATCACTACCTGCCAAAAGCTGATACGCACGCATGATCTCTTCATCCGTCACAAGATCAATCAAACCCTTGGAATCATCACGCGCCGCCACCGCAGACGCCCAGCTGGCCGGATTGCCGATCTTGATGGCCGTCGCGACGGTTTCAGGATGCTCGATCACTTTGTTATGCACAATGGGCGCAGAACCTGCTGCCTGAAAACCAAGCATTTGCGGCAGGATCTTTGTTTTTCCAATGGCATGATATTCTGTATACCCTTTCCAATAAGCTGTAATATTCCCGGCATTACCCACAGGGATCGCATGAAAAACCGGGGCCGTTCCAAGATCATCAACAATCTCAAACGCCGCCGTCTTCTGCCCTTCGATGCGGAATGGATTGATCGAGTTAACCAACTCGATCGGATATTTCGATGTAACATCCTTGACCAGATTCAGAGCATCATCAAAATTGCCTTCAATCGCGATGACCTGGGCCTGATGGATCATGGCCTGGGCAAGCTTGCCCATGGCAATATTGCCGTTAGGGATCAATACACAGCATTTCATGCCGCAGCGTGCCGCATAAGCAGCAGCCGAGGCGGATGTATTCCCGGTTGAGGCACACATGACAACCTTGGCATTCTTTTCAGCTGCTTTGGAAATCGCCATGGTCATGCCGCGGTCCTTGAAAGAACCCGTCGGATTCAAACCTTCATACTTAAGGTAAAC
>JAZDPD010000201.1:0-3643 GCA_043798045.1 Candidatus Omnitrophota bacterium
CAATTTCTCTGCTCCATAGATCTCCTGTTCTTTGTTTTGTCGACTAACTTACAAAGTAACAGTTTTTGCTGATCTATGGAGCTCTTTTAAATTTTTCCTGTCGCACTTGTGATTACAATTTTCCTTATTTGTATTTCATTGCTTCATATGGTTCGTTTTGGTATAAAGTAAACTCATTATAAACATGATTTTGAATTATTCAACAGGAAGCAGTCATGCGGGTGGAGTATTTTTCTTTGAAATTCGTTGGAGAATTTTCTGGTTCGTTGCAGGTATATTTCATGCAAATGCCTGTATTCCAATCAAGGCTAATGAATAGTCAGGATTTATGTACTTTAGCGACAGATTAATTAAACAAGGACTAGGTTATATGGATTTCCAGGAAGCATGGGAAAAAGCACTTAAACAGACCGACATCGTTCGCCGTCGGATTTCGGCGTTACAGACTTTTGATGATACGCATGTTCCGTATATACTTTTATCGCCTTCCCTGGTTAATGAAGGCGACACGGTGGTGCGTAAAGGGGAAGTTGTTGTCCAGCGCCCGTCTTTGATCCTGCCGCCGAATATCCCGAGGTTTGAAGGGTTTGATTTCAAGCAGGAAGAAGGTGTTGACCCTGGGTCAGTCATTAATTTTCTCCTGGTCAGAGGGATTACCTTGCCATCCATGAAATACAACAACAAGACATCCTCTTTGGATGTGTTTGAAGGGGATATATCCCGTGCGGTGCCTCATTTTGCCAATCAGCTGGAGAGAGAGGAAGATGTTGTGTGCGGGCTTATTACGGGCATGGAAGAAATATGGCAGTTTTCCTTATTGATTTTTATTTGTGCCCAGGTGGCCAATAATACGGGTATGGACGTTCGACGGCTCATGGACCATTATCGCCGTCGCAAAGAATTGAATTAAACCCGGTTTGTGAGGTGTTATATGAAGCGATGCGTTATTCTTCTGGCCGTTTTACTTTGGCTGAACCCGGCCCAGGCCCATGCGCAAGTCCGGGCCTTTACCCTTGATAACGGCATGACTGTTCTGGTCAGTGAAATGCCGTCTTCTCCGATGGCGGCAATCAATCTTTTTGTAAAGACGGGATCTGCCAATGAGGGCAGGTTCATGGGTAGCGGCATCACGCATTTTGTTGAACATATGCTTTTTAAAGGGACTGATCGTCGCGGTCCCGGAATCATCCCTCAAGAAGCAAAAGCCATGGGAGGTTATATCAATGCCTCCACAGGGTACGACCACACCAGTTATATCCTCAGTGTTCCACACCAGAATTTTTCGCAAGCTCTGGATCTAATATCTGACATGGTCACAAACCCTGCCTTTGATGCGGTTGAACTTGAACGCGAACGTGAAGTTATTATCAAAGAAATGAACATGAACAATGATAGTCCGGATCGTAAAATGGGGGAATTGGTCTACCAACTGGCGTATCATGTTCATCCTTACCAATACCCGATCATTGGTCGAGAGGATATTTTCCGGGCATTGAAACGTGAAGACCTTTTGGCCTATCATCGGGCGTTATATGTCCCCAACAACATGATCCTTTCCATTGCCGGAGGTATCAGGGCAGATGATGTTTTGTCCTTGATTCAGGATAAATTCAAGGATTTCAAAGCCCGCTCGTTCCCGCTGCGCAATGTGCCTCAAGAACCGGAACAGATTGCCATGCGACGGCTGGAAGTTGATTATCCCACGGATCTGAAACGGCTGACCCTGGCTTACCAGAGTGTGCCTTTACTTGATCGTGATCTGTACGCACTGGATGTATTAGCCATGGCTTTGGGTCAAGGTGCCAGTTCCAGGTTTTACCTGGAATTATATAAAAAACATCATCTGGTTGAATCAGTCAGCGCCGGGAATTATACGCCCATGGACAAAGGGTTGTTTGAAATATCGTGCCTGTTGAAGGATCAGGATGTTGATAAGGCCATCATGGCTATTAAAACCATGATTACGCTTGTGGTGCATGAAGGGCTAAAACCTGATGAACTTGAAAAAGTCAAACGGCAGGTCATGGCGGAGAATATTTACGACCGTCAAACAGCCGAAGGGATGGCGGATAAAGCGGCGGCTGATGTTGCCTACACCGGGGATATCCGTTTCTCCGACAATTATGTCAAGGGAATCAGTCAGGTCAGCAACGAAGATATCAAACGTGTTGCGGCACAGTATCTCATTGACCAACGGCTGAACATCATTGTTTTAAGTCCCAAGACTTCAAAAACGGCATCTGTGACCGAACATCCCGCGGCCCAGCCGGAAATCAAGAAAGTTGTCCTTTCTAACGGGTTAACATTACTTTTAAAAGAAGATCATACCCTGCCGATTCTTACCATCAGTGCTGCTTTTAACGGGGGTATGCGCAGTGAAACACTGGCCTTGAACGGTCTTTCATCGTTAACAGGATCCGTTTGGACAAAAGGCCTTCCTGGTAAAACGGCGGATCAGATCAGTCGGGAGGTTGAACGGCGCGCCGCTGGCCTGAACGGATCTGCGGGACGGAATACTTTTATCCTGAGTATTTCCGGTCTTAAGGAAGATCAGTCTTTTCTTATGGACAACCTCGAGAAACTCCTAAAGAAACCGACGTTTCCTGATGTTGAAATCAACCGGGACAAGGAACAGCTGCGTGTCGCCCTGGTTAGCCGTAACGACAGTGTGCTGCAGCTATCATCCAGGGCCCTGGTGGAAACGCTTTTTGAACAACATCCCTTTCGCTGGGACAGCTTAGGCAACAACAACAGTCTCAAGGCCATCACAAGGGCTGATCTTCTGGCCACATTTCATCACTGCATAACGTCAGACAACGGTGTCATTTCGGTATTTGGAGATATTGATTCTGAAAAGATCCGTCAGGAACTGACGTCCCGTTTAGGAACATTACAACGCGGGAAACCGGTGTTTATCCTTAGCGAAGAACCTGTACCGACGGCAACAAGGATCAAAGAACTTGTATTGGACAAGGAACAGGCTGTGGTCATGTTCGGGTTCAGGGGGCCCCTGATCAAGGATCCGGACAGGTATGCAACGGAAATCATGGTCAATGTTCTGAGTTCTTCACTGGGAGGCCGTTTGTTCAAACGAATCCGTGATGAGTTTGGGAAATCATATACTGTCAGTGGCGGTGTTTCACCGTCCATTGACGCCGGGATGATCACGTTTTTTGCGCTCACAACCAACGAAGGTGTTGATAAAATCCGGTCAATCATGCAGGAAGAATTTGCCAGGATACGCAGCATGGCGATAAGCCCCGAGGAATTATCCGATGCAAAAAATTATCTGAAAAGCCGGATGGCAAGGGCCACGCAGTCCATTGGTGCCCAGGCTGTAACACGTGGCGTCGATGAACTCCTGGGATTAGGTTACCGGAATATGGATGTTTATCCGGCGGCTATTGATGCGGTTTCACTTGAAGAGGTCAAGTCAGCGGCGAATAAATACCTTCCTATCGAGCAGGCCGCTTTGGTGATCACAAGGACACCCGTGAAAAAGACGGGAAAATTGTAATCACAAGTGCGACAGGAAAAATTTAAAAGAGCTCCATAGATCAGCAAAAACTGTTACTTTGTAAGTTAGTCGACAAAACAAAGAACAGGAGATCTATGGAGCAGAGAAATTGTAACATCAAGCGCA
>JAZDPD010000204.1:0-24870 GCA_043798045.1 Candidatus Omnitrophota bacterium
AAGCGCGGCCTGTGCCTGTGCAAGGTTATCCGCCAACTTCGCTGACTCTGCCTGCGATGCCTTAAGCTGGGCACTGAGTGTGTCACGCTCTTTGGCAACACCCGCTACCACCGATGCCTTGTCTTTCAACTGCCCGCTTAACCCTTCTGACTGCGCACTTAACTGCGCCAGCTTCTCTTCAAGGGGCTTGCGCGCCTGAACAATTTTCTCGGGGATCGATGCATCCAGATCTTTAAGCTGTGCCTTGAGCTTAACAATCATTGCCTCCAAAGGCTCTTGCGCGGCCTTGACCTGTTGAGGCAGGGACATGTTTAATGCCTTCAGAGACTCTTTGGCTGAAGCCAACTCTTTCTCTGTCGATGCCTTGGCCTGGCTCACACCTGAAAGCTCGGACTGTATCGCACGGTACTGTGCATTAAGCTTGGCTAATTCATCAGCCTTAGCCTGCGCATCTACCTGTGATTGTTTTAACTGCTCCTGCACCGCGCTTACCTTGGACTCCAGCGGCAAACGTACTGACGCCAACTGCTCCGGCATTTTATCCTGCGCGGCTTTAAGGGCGGCCTGTGCCTGTGCAAGGTTATCCGCTAACTTCGCTGACTCTGCCTGCGATGCCTTAAGCTGGGCACTGAGTGTGTCACGCTCTTTGGCAACACCCGCTACCACCGACGCCTTGTCTTTCAACTGCCCGCTTAACCCTTCTGACTGCGCGCTTAACTGCGCCAGCTTCTCTTCGAGGGGCTTGCGCGCCTGAACAATTTTCTCGGGAATCGATGCATCCAGATCTTTAAGCTGTGCCTTGAGCTTAACAATCATTTCCTCCAAAGGTTGCTTGGCAACCTGGATTTTACCAGGCACAGATGATTCCAAAACCTTTAGCTGTTCATTAACGCGTACTAACTGCATTTCCAGTGGATGACGCGCTTGTATTATTGCTTCATTTATCTGCGCAGGGACCGACGCATTCAATGTCTTCAACGATTCCTTAGCCGATGCCAACTCTTTTTCCGTCGATGCCTTGGCCTGGCTTACGCCTGAAAGCTCGGATTGTATCGCACGGTACTGATCATTAAGTTTTGCTAGTTCACTGGCTTTAGCCTGCGCATCTACCTGTGCTTGTTTTAACTGCTCCTGCGCAGCGCTTACCTTGGACTCCAGCGGCAAACGCACTGACGCCAATTGCTCCGGCATTTTATCCTGCGCAGCCTTAAGCGCGGCCTGTGCCTGTGCAAGGTTATCTGCCAACTTTGAAGCCTGTGCCTGCGATGCGGCAAGCTTCGCACTTAGCGCATCACGCTCTTTGGCAACATCTGCCACCACCGATGCTTTTTCCTTCAACTGCCCGCTCAACCCCTCGGACTGCGCATTTAACTGCGCCAGTTTCTCTTCCAGAGGCTTACGTGCCTCCGCCACTTTCGACGGCAAAGACGCATCAAGCTCTTTAAGTTGCGCACGCAGCCTTGCCACCGTTTCCTCGAGCGGCTTACGGGCCTGCGCCACCTGGACCAGGACCGAGGCCTGAACACCCTCCAACTCAGCGCGCACAGCCCCAACAGCCTGCTTGCCAGCATCAATGGCGTTCGCATACTGCGCATTAACCAAAGCCAACTGTTCTTCCAAAGGCTTCCTGGCTTCAGCCACCTTGGATTCAAGCGAAACATTAAGATGCTGCAGCGCATCCTTTACCGACAATAATTCACGTTCCGTTATCTTCTTTGCCTGATCAACAGCCTCCAGCTCGGATTGAACAGCACGGTATTGCTCATTGAGCCTGACCAATTCATCGGCCTTAGCCCGCGCCTGCGCCTGAGATTGTTTTAACTGCTCTTGAGCTGCTGTTACCCTGGATTCCAGCGGTAACCGCACAGAAGCCAGCTGCTCCGGCAATTTCTCCTGCGATGCTTTAAGCGCGGCCTGTGCCTGCGCCAGCTTTTCTTCCAAAGGCTTGCGCGCCTCGGACACCTTAACAACCACAGAATCTGTCAACGCCTTAACCTGCGCTCGCAACTTATCCATATCACGCTGCAACCTGGACTTTGCCGTCTCGGCCTGCGCCAACGCAGACTTCACCATGGCATTTTCTGCCTGCAACGCATCAATGCGCCCCTGCTTATCATGTGCTGCCGATCTAAGATCCTCAATGGCCTTCTTCATGGACACAGCCTTTTCACCCTGATCGGCCGTCTGAGCCTCAAGCCTGGCCGCAAGACCATCCTTATCTTTCATCAAAACAACCAAGCGATCTTCCAGCGACTTCTTCTCCTGCCGTGCCGCCGCAATAGCGGCTTCACGTGACACAATCTCACTCCTCAGGCGTGCCGCATCATCTTTCAGGCCCTTTAACTGCCCGTCATATGCTGCCGTCAGCTGACTGATCTTGGCCTGTGACGATGTCTGCTCGGACGCAACACGCCTCTCCACATCCGCCCTTGTGTCCGCAAGTTCCTCATTGATATCCGCAAGATTGGCTTTCAATTTTTCCTGAGCGGCATTTGCCGCTGACAACTGCTGTGCCAATGCCGCCTGCTGCGCCGTCAACTGGGCGAGGCGGTCATTCTTCTGTTCAACAATAATTTTTGCAAGCGTCAATTCTTGCTCCAGCTGCCGCGACTGCCCCTGCACCATTTCTGTCGACTGGGACACCTTCTGGGCAATAGCCCTTTCTTGTTCAAAAAGAGACTTTTGTAAAAGATCCACACGTGATTGCAGCGCATCCTTCTCGTTCTTGACAGCCTCCAGCGCCTTATGCGCCGCATCCTTATCTGCAGCAATCTTATAAAGCTCCGCCTCCTTGGCCATAAGCTTGCCCTGCAACCCCTTCAAGTCCTCCTGAAGGAAATAGACCTCATCCTTGCGGACAAGATCCCCCATATCCGCTGCCATAACAAAAGGACATGGTGTGTTGGATGCCAAAAAGATTACAATCAGTGTGATAACAAATAAATTATTATTTTTCATAAGCCTTCATATTCGTATTGACGATATCAACCATTTTTGCGAGCTTCTTTTTAAGCTCCCCAAGCCTCATATTAAGGGCTTCAATTTCTTTTTGCTGCGCCACCTTTTCCTGCTTTAATATATCCACAGACTGAACGAGCGCCTCCACGCGAGAGGTCAAAAGAACATTGGCATCCGAGAGTTCATTGGCCTTTTTGCGCGCTGCCAGCGTATCCGCTTCTTTGCCGCGCGCCAAATCCTCAGCCGCATTTTTTTCTGCCAGCAACTGTGTAACATTGTCTGCCAACTTAATGTTATTGGACATCATCTGATCCAGGCGATGCTCCAGAAGCGCCATGCGCGTCTGCCCGGATGAAACATCTTCCGCCGCATCCTTGGCCAACAACCGTGCGCGCCCTGCCCCGGCCGCAACATCCGCAACAACATCCCTGCTCCGGACCGGGAGCTCAGCCTTAACCGCCATACCCGGCGAATAAGATTCAATCCCAGGGGGCAAATCTGATTTTAACGCCGGAGTATGGTCAGCAACGCCGGTCTTTCTCACCGAAGCACGCGTCGTACGTTGACCCTGATCAAGCACCCTGACAGTACTGCCAACAACGATCGACGAAAACTGCTCATTTGTCGCCGCCCCGGCCCCTTCAGCCAATGTCAATTTCACCATAACCGGGAATGTCTCCAGAACTTTAAGTCGCACCGTTTTACCATCAGACAACGACACCAGAACCGAATCCCCGACCCGCACATCATTCTCTGTCATATCGGTAAATGCAATTTTGTATTTATAATTGATATTGATGATTTCTGCGGCAAACGAAGAACGCATAAGGAAAAACAAAAAAACAAACGCCAACAACAATCTGACCATAGGCATGACACGCCCTTTTAGTGGATATGTTTATAATTTCTATTTATTTTATAATAACTCTTATTATTTTTTAAGACAACTTGTTCTGTAATTATTATTTATTTTAGCGGTCCAGCCACGAACAGGAATACACCCTTTACTGAACAGCGTCTTTTGGCAGGTAAATATTCAACGGGCACTGATAGCCCGCGCGCTTGAACACAACCCCATTAAGCAGCAAAGTGTCCGCCCCTACCGGATCAGACTCCCGGATAACTGCGCAGGGCTGCCACGCAACATCCGCATATTGCTGCGAAAGGTCTTTCACGCCCACATGCCGGATATCTATCCCACGGAAATCTTTAAGCAATACCCAGTATGGATATTCCCAGGCATCAGAACCCACATCAAGCCCAATCCTCCGGCAATCGACACGGCGAACCACATCCGTTGCCCATACAAACGGGACATACAAATACGGCCTGTTGATAAAATACCGCTCTTGCCGGGTCATTGCGAAAATACTTTTCTTGCCCGTCAAAGGTTTTAATTTTCCTTTAATAACCCAGGGAATAGCCGCTGCCAGAAACAAAAAACCGGCCAGCACCAACCACCGCCCCTTACGATCAAGTCTGTACAATACAACCCCTATGACCGGCACACCAAGGACAAATAACGGCAGCTGAAGCCGGCTGATCCACGGCTGCCAGCGCATATAAAGGATAAAAATAATGAATGAAACAAAAAGTGATGCTGCATAATACTTTACAACCGTTCCAAAGACATTTTTCCGATCAAACACAAGGAGGCAACAGCACAAGAAACCCATCCAAAAATGCAAAAAATTTCCGGCATAATATTCATGGTACGCGGATACGGCCAATAAAAAACCGGCATCGCCAACCGTAACCCGCGCATCACGCATGGACAACCCAAGCACCCAATGGACTTTCTCAATCCCATGAATAAACACATCATTCACTTTCTGAAACGGCGTTTGACAATGGACGCCGGCATGACGCACAAGATTGGACACAAAAAGCGGTAACGTCATGGCCTTGTTCTGAACCTGCGCTGTTTCAACACCTGCCGGTGACGCGTTATAAATAAACGTGTTTTTCAAATGCCCCGCGCCAACCAGCACCACCATAACGCATGCCCCGCCCAACACAGCACCCAAAAAACCTCCCGCTGTTACCCATTTACGCCTGGACACTCCGGCCGCCATGAGAATAAAAGCAGGGGCCACCAAATAAAATGTCCCCTTGGTAAGCCCGGCCAAGGCAAACACAGCCCCCATCCACACAAAATACACCCACCGGCGTTGATCCAGCATCCACTTGATCAACATCAACACAAAAATAAGGCCCCATAGCGCCACAACCAGATCATTTTGAGCGCTCGTCCCTTCCAGGACCCCCATGGGAATAGACGCTGTTATCAAAAGGACAGCCATCTGCCCTGAGCGCGAGACACTGAAATATCCCGCCACCAAAGAAGCCCCGATCCCACACCCCACCCAAGCAACCCACTGAACCATATTGGCCCAAACATCGCCGCCACTGAGAATCTGTAAATGCATCATCAAATATTCTGCCAACGGCATGGTCCACAGCTGACGGCCAATATTCGTCGGATAATACCCCGTGCTCTGCTGATGCTGCCAGTGCGCCACCCGGCTCAAATGATACGTCATGGCATCCCAGCTGTTGGGCGGAACATAAACCGCCAGAAAAGCCAGGGCTCCCATAAAAACAACCCAGACTAGCAGCATCCATTTTTCCAGCCTGGACATCATCGGAAAGGACATCCCCAGGGAAGACCTCTGCCAAAGCACAGCCGCCCCCGCCAGCGCCAGCCCCCAGAAAATCGCAAGCCCCGACGGGCACAAGGCATGCCAGGCGCTTAACAAAGGCGTGCCGGCTGCCGTCATCAACCCCGTCAGAACAAGTGCGCCCAGACATGCTTCCCGGCGAGAATCAAGGCCCAAAAGCCTCCGGCGAGACCATACCAGCCCAAAAGCCGCCCCCATGAACCCCACCATCAGCATCACCATCATGGCAAAACCCCCTCATGGCCAATCACCAGACAAGGTTTAAACACAGCAGCATCAACCGGTAAACCATCCGCCGCCTTCACATCACGCACAACCACCCTCATCCCGCGTGCGCGCAACATAGCCCATAACGGATACTCCCATGACTCAGCCCCCTGCCACGCCAGCCCTACCGAAAAACACTGTGCCCGGACAATCTCATCAACAACTTTCGTAAAAAATATTTTCTTTTCAGGCGCGCTCAAAAAATACTGATCCTCCCTCGGCAGAACATAAAAGGCATTCCCGCCGACCCAAGGATGCATGCTGTTAAATACAACAACAGGGATAACCAAAAAGACAAACAATCCTGCCAGCATTTTTATCAGCCGACCGCGCGCATCCAGCCGCGCCGCCACCAATGCCAACAGCGGCACCCCGAGCAAAAAAAGAGGCAGTTGAAAACGCATTCCCCAGGGCTGCCACTTCATCAGGATGCACAAAAGTACAAACCCCACGACCAATGCCAACACATAAACCGTCACGATAACACCAAAAGACCGCCACCGGATCAACACCAACGCCAGCACAAAAACACCAAGCCAGAAATGCAACCCGCCGGGTGCACGACTTTCATAAAATACATGCACCTTTTTTAAATACACATCCCCTGGAGCCAGATTGAAGCGAGGGTCATTCGCATCAACACCCAGCCAACGGCACGCCCTATCCACACCGGTGCGAATCAACCCGTTTACCCGATCACTTGACGTTGTCCAATTCAATGCCGCATTCCTGATACCAACCGCCATGAACGCCGCCAAGCCATGATCTTCCCGGGTTAATCGATCTTCTGTAGCCGCCGGATTGCATGTATGGAAATACCCGTAAACCCGGGCGAAATGCGCGCTATTAACAACCCCCACAACCGCCATGATCATCAGCAGCAGGCCGATGATACGACGAAAACACAACGCACGCATCGACAAAATAACAACACCGGCGATCAAGGGACAAACAACCAGCACAGACATTTTTGTCAACACCCCCAATGCCAGCGCTGCGGCACCGCACACCGCCTCAAACCACGGAAACCCCCGGCGCAACCACAACAAAAACCATGCAACCGCCTGCATGCCCCAAAACGCGGCCACAAGATCCGTCTGCGTACTGACGCCTTGTAACACCGCCATGGGCAACGCGGCAGCCATGGCCGCCGCTGCAACCTGCCCCCGGCGATCCACACCCAAAATCCCGGCAATCAAGGAAGCCGTGAACATGCACCCGATATACGCACCCCACTGCATCAAAAACGCCAAACGGTCAGACCCCGTCAACAAATATAAATGAAGCACACCGTATTCCGCCAAGGGGGGCATCCACAACTGCCGCCGGATCGAGGTGGGATAAAATTCAATGCTTTTGGCCTGAGCCCAGTGCATCACACGGCTTAAATGATAAACCATGCTATCAAAGGTGTTGGGCGCCGATAAAAACCCCTGCACCCACAACGCAACCGCCAAAACAGCCAAAATAACCAGCATGGCCATTTCCCAGCGCTGAAACCCGCCCAAGTTCAAATCAATACCCCTGAAATTTTGACGCAGAAGCAAGCGAAGAAAACACACGCCGGCGGCCAATACCCAAAACAAGAAAACGCCCTCACGGGTCAACCCGTGAAAGGCGCTTAATAATTCAGTTCCCCCTGCCAACAACAAGCCTGCGATCAATGCCCCCTGCAGGAACACCTCCCGCCAGTCTTTTTTGGACTCAATGGACATGCACGCACCACCCCCGCCTTTGCGGCATAAAAACTTAAACAGCCTGCTTCAAAAACACACGCACCAACATAAACCTGACATAATCCGCAACCACCTGTACACTTAACTTTGTTTTCCCGCCGCAACGCGGACGAAATGTATACGGAAGCTCCTGAAACCGCACCTGACCGCGCGAGGCAAGGAGCATATCCAAAAGTATTTTAAAACCTTGCGCATGCAAATGCGCCACTGTCTTATTAAAAAACCCTCGCTTGAACGCAAAATAACCGCTCAACGGATCATGAACGGGAATACCTGAAAAAATCCGTGTGACCACAGCCCCGATCTTGCTCAACAATATACGCGAGGGCGCCAGCACCCCAACACTGCCGCCAAGAACATAACGGCTGCCGATCACCACATCAAGCCCTTGACCCTGAAGCAACGCCAGCATTTTGGGAAGCAGCGCTTCATCATGCTGCCGGTCAGCATCCATGATCACCAGATTATCCGACGATGCCGCTAAAACCCCTTCAATGCAGGCAGACGCCAAACCACGACGCCCAACCCGGTGAAGCAAGCGCACCCTGGGATCACCCGAAGCACGTTCCCGGATCTTTTGAGCTGTCCCGTCTGGAGAATCATCATCAACAAAAACGATCTCCCACACCCGCGGATCCAGCGCACGGCATACACCATCCACCAGCGCATCAATATTCTCACGCTCATTATAGGTCGGAATAATCAACGAAACATCTACCATAACACCATCACTTTCCGCCAAACCAACCTTATTCAAAACAAGAACCATTCACCGCCGAACACGACGAACAAACCCATCAACACCCTCAAACAACTATTTTCTACCTGCGATATCATTTTCCAGAAGAACTACATCTTTTGATTCAGGATCCATATCCTTCATTTGATTCAGAATGGCCTCGGCCGCCTTTAAATGAAACCCCGCCATCTGAAGATGCGCCTCTTCGGCATATGCTTTCATGAGTTTTGGATCAATGCTCTTGGCTTTCTCAACCAAGGCAAAACATTCATTAAGGACGACCCCCGGGCACTTCTCCACCCCCCGGCACTGCGATTTACGCTGAACGCGTGCCAACTCAACATAAGACCGGGCTGAGTTTGGATTTCGCTGAATAATAAGACGCAGCCGCGCCTGAACTTCCTTCAAATCAGCCGACCCAACATATTCATTCTGATCAATGATATCGACAGCCTCTTGAAACAACACATCATCTGTCCGGGCTTCAAGATTTTCTTTCATCGCCCCCCGATCAGGCGAAACACTGTCATTTAATATACCCCGGCCGTCGTTCTTAACGCTTTGTATTTCATCTTGATAATAAGTAATGGGAACACCCATAAATTCAATGCTCACGGCAGCATCCGTTTGATCAAGGATTTTTCCTGACAAAACTTTTCCTGATTTCAAAACAACAGTATCCGCCATGGAAAATGAGCCCAATAAAAAGAATCCAGACAAAAAGACAGTGATTCGGCATAATTGCTTCATGTTGACACAACCTTTCTTATAAAGAATAACCACATCATCAAGCTCGCCGCCCTCTCTTGCCCCTGGCCTTCTCAACAAAGTCATCACACATATATTATCTTGCAGAACCTTAACACCTCACACCTGCCAGAAATCAAAATAAAGTATATATAAATGGCGCCACCGATGAACTCTGAACAAAAACAACCAAAATGCTCAAAAGAACCAAAACAATAATAATAGGGGCTAGCCAGAAACGCTTGCGCACCTTAAGAAAGCCCCACAATTCTTTTATCACAGCCAACTTTGACATACCAAGCCCCCTTTCAACGCCAAATCAATACTGTTGATAATACCGATCCTTCAAAACAACTTCTTCCGACCTTTTTTTCCAATACGTTTTCAAACAACAATCTTTCCTGCGCTCAAGATAATCCCGCCGCGCCAACCTCATCATCAATCCTATAGGTACAAAAAGCAAGAAATAAACGCCCCCCAATAGGCCCGTCATGATTATTCCGCCAACAAAATGCGCCACCCGCATCCATCCCCGATAAACAACCTTCAAAGATGACACATGCCACACCGTAACAAACCAGAAAACAATTCCACAAAAAATGAAAACCCATTGATACAGCTGCCACCCATGCAACAGGACGCCTCTCACGCCAAATAAAAAAGAAATAAAAACCAACCCATATCCAAAATAAAGTATATTTTTATGTTCCTTATCCATATCCATCCAGTATTTGTGAAATTTCTTCTTTTTTATATTTGCCACGATCCGGTTGACGGCTTTTATCTAGAATAAAATGATCCAGGACAAGGATATCCATATCCGTACACATAAAACACCGATAAGCATCTTCAAGGGTACAAACAATCGGCTCTCCCCTGATGTTAAAAGATGTATTAATAATGACCGGACAGCCTGTTTTTCTATAAAAAGCCTCGATGATCTGATAAAAAAACGGATGACGCTCACGATCAACTGTTTGAAAACGCGCCGAATAATCAACATGCGTTACGGCCGGTATGCTGGAACGTCGAATCTTCAGTTTATCAATGCCAACAACCTCCGACTTTCTTGAAGCCTGATCAACATGCGCCGCCTTGACCTGACCAACCATAAGCATATAGGGACTTTCAAACGGCAAATCAAAATATTCCTGGGCTTTATCGGCCAAGACACTCGGCGCAAAGGGACGAAACGACTCCCGAAACTTTATACGGAGATTCATCTGCTCCTGCATTTTCATCGAACGGGCATCGCCAATAATACTCCTGGCTCCCAACGCCCGCGGCCCAAACTCCATGCGCCCCTGAACAAGCCCGATCACTTTCTCTTGTGCAATTAGCCCGGCAACCTTTTCAAAGATTTCCACCTGATCGCACCTTTCAAACGGAACACCTTTTGCCCTCAAGAACGCGTCCACATCACCTGAAGCATACCCTGGCCCCAAAAAACTGCCCTGCTGCAGATCATGCACCCCGTCTACCATCCGGGGCTCACGTTCAACCTGATGCCATGCCAACAAAGCCACACCCAAGGCCCCGCCCGCATCGCCCGCCGCAGGCTGAACCCATATCCTTTTGAATTTCCCCTTGCGTGCCATCACGCCATTCCCGACACAATTAAGCGTGACCCCTCCAGCCAAACACAGATTGTCCTGACCTGTGACATCGTGGACATGATCCGCCGTTTTAAGCATAATCTCCTCAGTCACCTCCTGAACAGAGCGCGCCAGATCCATATCCAATTGTGTCAGAGGACTTTCGGGCTTTCTTGGCCCGCGGCCAAACAAACGGTGAAAACGCCGGCCTGTCATGGTCAACCCGGCAGCATAATTAAAGTACTCCATATTCATCCAAAAGGACCCGTCAGGCTTTATGTCCACCAATTCACGCCGGATAATATCTGCATATTTTGCCTCGCCATACGGCGCAAGCCCCATCAATTTATACTCACCCGAATTAACCCGAAAACCGCAATAATATGTAAAAGCAGAATACAACAGCCCCAGGGAATGAGGGAATCGAAGCTCCCCATCAAGCCGGATCGTATTAGATCTGCCGACACCGAAGCTTGTCGTTGCCCACTCCCCAACGCCATCCATGGTAATGATCGCGGCCTCCTCAAACGGCGACGGGAAAAAAGCTGACGCCGCATGAGATTCATGATGCTCCCCAAATACGATCTTCCCATCATAATCAAGGGCCTGAGCCAGCACATCCTTAATAAATATCTTTTCTTTCATCCACACCGGCATCGCTTTTAAAAAAGAAAACAAGCCGAAAGGAGCATAACTCAAATACGTTAAAAGCAACCGATCCAGCTTCAAGAAAGGCTTCTCATAAAAACCGACAACATCAACATCCTTGATCGTTATACCGGCTTCGCCCAAACAATATGCCACGGCTTTCTCAGGAAATGAGGGGTCATGTTTCCGGCGGGTAAAACGCTCTTCCTGAGCTGCGGCCAAAATCTTCCCGTCTTTCAAAATGCAGGCCGCACTGTCATGATAAAACGCTGAAATCCCGAGTATATAAACAACCTTTTTCCGATTCATCTAGAACACACCCCGTCCATTCATCAATGCCACGGCCATAAAGATTTTTGCCATACGCCCAATCCAACCCTGATGCACCGTAATAACGTTGCCGGAGACCTGAACTTAAACAGCGTCCTGAACAAAAAAAGCGGCCTGAAATAAAAAGCCCTGAACATGCGCCGCTTGCACTTCAACAGCTCAGCCTGTGTCATGGTTTGCGTCCTGGCAGCCGCTCCCGCATAAGGCGGCACCGACTCTAAGAATGCCGGGTCAAAAACATCACACTCACGCATGATGTCAAAAAGATCTGTCCCGGGAAATGGATAGGCAATAAAAAAATCTGCTGCATCCAGATCCAGTGAAAGGGCAAAATTCAAGGTCTCCTGAACGGTTTCGGGCGTATCCCACGGAAACCCGATCATAAAATAACCGTCAATAAAAACACCCTTCTGCCGACAAAGTCTCACCGCATCACGAACCTGCTGCAGCTTAATTCCTTTATTAATCTTATCCAGAATAAACTGGCTGCCGCTTTCAATCCCCATGGTCATGCCATAACAACCGGCTTTTTTCATCGCATCCAGCATGGGCGCACTCAACGTATCAGCCCGCCCGTTACAAACCCATTCAATTTTAAGCTTCCGCCGACAAATCTCTTCACAAATACGGATAACCCATTTTGAATCATAGGTAAAAGTATCTGCCCGCAGAAAGAAACTCGTTATATTATACTCCCTGACACAAAGCTCGATCTCATCACAAATGTTTTCCGGAGAGCGCTGCCTCAAGCGATGACCCGACAATTTATGGGCCAGACAAAACACGCACCGGGCAGGACAGCCACGGGCCGCCTGAATCGTTGTCTGCGGCTTTCCTGTATCCAGCCGGACATATAATTCATTTTTTAAAAGATGCCGCGCCGGAAACGGCAGATCATCCAGATTGTCTATAAAAGCCCGATCCTGATTCCTGACAATCCCTGGACCGAACCTGTGCGTAATGCCGGCAATATCTTTAATATCTTTACCAGAAATTAATTCCAACGCCGTTAATTCCTCTTCCTGACGAATCACCACATCAAGCGCCGGGTATTGCGCCAGTATTTCCTGATCAAACGAAAGGAAATGAGCCCCCTTGCCCACTGTCAGGACTTTCGAATCATGCCCCTTGGCCAACAGGCACGCCCTCATGTCCCGGTGCACGGACGGGGTTGTCACATTAACAACCACAACGTCCGGTGAAAAAGACACCAGATCATCCCTGAAATCATCCCAGGACTTCTTTTCCGTTGAATAATCACGCATCAGACAAACACATCCGGCCTTCTCCAGCACCGCCGCCATATAAGCTGATTCGATGGAAGGCCGCATGATGGTCACGCCGATATCATTCACCGGAGCCTGGCAACGGTCCTCACGTATGAACAAACCCGTTGGAGGATCGATGATCAAAACCTTTTTATACTTTTGCAACATTGCCGCAGCCATCATCACCTACAATCCCAACAAAGTTTTTATGGAACAAAATTCATGCCCCTTAAACAGCACCCCAAGTTTTCTTTTCATACTGGCAACATTCTCGTACTGGGCCACTCGCTTCCATAACGGGATACCGGATAAAAGTGAGCCATCAGAAAACTCCCACGAATGAAAATACACAAGCGCGGGAAAACCCATTTCATTAATTCCTGATATCCCCCGGTCAAGCCAGCCCTCCGGGAAAAACCGCATGAACAATCCCCCGCAAAACGGCACATTCAACACCCCAACCCGCCAGGTGGACGGGGGAAACTCCACAAAAGCTTTTCTTATTTCAAAGGGAAACCTTCCTTGCCCATGCCCGCCATCAACAAAAGCAGGATACATGCTGGAATCATACTTGAACCCCAGCGACCCAAGCACATCAATGGCCCAGGGCATCCGGCGCGTAATCGACCAGGTGCTGGCACGATACCCGATGACCTTGTCTTGAATAATTCCCTCAAGGATGTCTTTGGACTTTCTGGTTTCCTGCTCAAACAACGCCGGGCCAAGATCAAAAACCAGGCGATGCGAATAACCATGACTGCCAATCTCATGCCCCTGCTGATGGATTTCCTTCACAAGCCATGGATATTTCTCTGCCACCAGGCCGACAATAAAAAATGTAGCCTTAAGGTTCTTTTCCCTTAACAGCCATAAGATCTCTTGCACATTCTGCGGTAAATCCGTAGCCGTTTTCCGATCATAACCTGATTTGTTAAAATATACGGTCTGATACCACTCCTCCACATCAATGGTCAATGCATTACAACTCTGCGGCCCTTGCATTTACACCCCACCCGCGTCTTGAATGACACTTCTGACATGATTAAGGCATTCTTCCATATCATAATAAGCATGGGCCCCGCTTCTGCCGGCCAGGGAAAGGTTGCTGAAACAGGCCAGGCTTTTCTTCAACGAATCCAAGTCCTTCTCAAAACCACAATAATGCAACGGATAGGCATACTGGATGCGCCTGACACAATACTCACCCGGAATATCATCTTGAGAAACCAGATTCTCGGACTTCAGACCCGAAACAACGCGTTCAAAAAGAACCCGATCCTCCGTCTGCCAACAGGCATCATTATAATCACAGAATATTTCAGCACAAACAAGCGTCCTGTCACTGGATGGCGACATATCAGAGCTCCAGAACTTGGGTTCATGCAGTCGGGAGAAAATCGTATTCTTAGAAGGAAAATAACACCAGTGCCAGCGCGCAACATGCTCTTTCTTCACCACAACACTGACCAGCACAAGGCTCCGGTAACGCACAGGCCTTTGATGAACAAAGATATCTTTTTTCTCAAAATCAGGAAGAACGCGCAAAAGCTCTGCCAACGGAATCGTTGAAATGACCTTCTTAAAGGAAATTTCCAGCGGCTGACCCTGATCCTGAAAAACAACCGACTTCAGCCTTGAGCCATCAACAGTAAATCCCTGGATATCCGCCCCCCTGAAAAGATCAGCACCTGGTTCAAACCGGGCCGTCAATGCATCAATCAAGGCAGCCATGCCATGGCGCGGATACTTAAAATGGCTCACACCCTCAACAGTTCCGCCTTCGTTCATCAACAAATTCTTCAACAACCTCAGCGCCCCGCCGCCGCCAACACGGTTACACGCCCACAAAGACGACAATTTATCACACGGCACACCCCAGACTTTCTCGGTATACTCCTTGAAAAATATCCTGTAAAGCGTTTCTCCATAATGCCCAATGACCCATTCTTCAAAATTACCCGACACAGCCTTTCTCCTGGCGAACAATAAATCTGCCACAATACGCCAAAAATGCCGCTTATTGATAATTACAACAGATGCCGGTGTTAAAGGATAATCAAAATATGTCCCGTCAAAGAATATTTTACTCACACGAGGAATATCCAGCAGCTCGCGGCCATCAAAGAAGCTTTGAAAATATGCGGCATTATCAACATTCCGGAAAGAAAGCCGATGCCCGCCAATATCGAAACAAAACCCATTGAATGTCTCTGTTCGGGCCAAACCGCCCAAGAAATTTTCTTTCTCGACAACGGCAACCCCAACCCCTTGGCGCTTGAGCAGATCAGCCGCGGCCAAACCGCTCCAGCCACCCCCCAAAATCAAAACATCCGTCTCAATTTTACGCATTCATTTATACCTTAAAATCCAGTAACAATTAAACAATAGCCATCAACATCACGTCGAAGCCCCGGCGATCTTAACAATATCCACAAGCTGCGTCCCGAGCGACTTAAGCGAATATCTAAACACAACCTCATCGCGCGCCGCGCGCCCCATCTCACGACGCAACGATGCATTATCAACCAACAAACGCATACAAGAAATAAAATCTGTTTTATTTTCTGCCAGAAAACCTGTCTGCCCATGACGCACAGACCTTGCCGCCTCACCGATCCTGCTAGCTACCACAGGCTTGCCCATGCTCATGTATTCGAACAGCTTCGTTGGACTCTTGGCCTGATTAAATTTTGTTTTCTGAATTAATGGCAGCAACCCCACATCAATCCCTGCCAAATGACCCGGGATCTGATCCGACAGAATCCAGTCAGACAACACCACCTTATCCCTGTGACGATGCCCCGCCACAATACCCTTCATGATTTCAAAATATCTTCCTTCACCCGCCAAACTCAAAATCACACGCTCATCCTGATCAGCAATCTCAAAGAAGCAATCCAGGATAAATTGTAAATTCTCTCCCATCGGCTGATGGTACGCCGTACCAATCCATGAAAAAACAACCTTTGACAAGTCCGCCTTGACACACGGCACAAAAACATCATGATCCACCCCCGTAGGAATCAGATGCACCCGGGCATTAAATGACTTGAAATAATCCTGCAGATACGAACTGGCCACAATACACAACAACGCCTTCCGGGCCACAAGTCGTGTCAGGTACTCCATTTTAGAACTCGGATAAAATCCAAAGTGATAGACAGGATTTTCCCGAATATCCCAGTCATCACAATCAAGGATGTATCTCCCCCTCTTTAAGACAACCAACAACAAGGGCGCCAGGACGTGATAATTCACACGTTGCAAGATATAAATCGTTTCCTTGCGTTCTTTTCCCAGAACACCCAAAGCCTTGATGTTCAGCCATAACTTCTGCCAAAGGGTCATCTCAAATTCTTTTTCACCGCATTTGGCACCCAGACGATCCGCAAACGAAAAGACGGATGCATCAACTCCGGCATCATTTAACATGCGCGCAAAATTGTAACACCGGACCCTGGCCCCGGCTGACTCATACCCTTCACGTGTCACAAAAACAATCCTCATCACAACCTCTCTAGGAAAACATCACCGCCAACACCTCACCCCGCCAAGGATCGCCGGATACGCCTCACACGGGCTCCAGCACCCCGGGCATTTGTGCTGCTCAATTCTTTCGCGCCCTTTCATCACCACACCCTGCCGCCACAACCTGCCCATATCATTGTCAAAATCCCGCAACAAGCCAACCGGTTCATCAAATATACCGCAAGGGTACACCCTTCCACAGGGATCAATAAAACACGTGGCGTTTAATGCCTGACAAGTGATCGGAAACCTGTTCCCCGACAAGAACAATGCCATTTTCTTCAGATATTGATTCTCCAGTAAAACCTTCATCCAGGATCCATTTTTTGACAACGACATATATTTCATGACCAGCCTGGCATCCATGCCCCTGTCAGCACCAACAGTACTATTCTTGTAATAATGCGCCGAGGTGTGGCATAAATTAAAATGGATGTCGGCATGGGTGAATGCAGGTACAACCTTCTTGATATCCGCCAGCATTTCTTCAACATATAACAGATTCTGATTCGAAAGCGTACAGCTCAAATAATAATGCCCACGGGGATTCTCAGCCTTCAATTGTTTAAATGTTTCCATGCTTTTGGCAAAAGCACCTTTCACGCCTCGCAAAGTATCATTGATCGCAGCCGGACCATCAACGCTAACATTAATAACCGGCACAAGCCCGGCACTTAATACGGCACGCGCCATGAGCAAAGCCTTTTCCGGACGCTGACCATTCGTTGAAATATGAAAAAGGATCAGCTTGGGCGCATTCTGGGCTATCACACGAATAACATCAACCACATCCTCCCGCAATGTAACTTCACCGCCTGTCAGATCAAGCCAGGCCAGATTTTTGAAATTTTTGAAAATTTGCGCTATATCCCCCAACGATAACTCTGCTGCAGGCGGCTGCTCCCAAATACGGCAAATATGACACCTTAGGTTGCAACGGTACGTCATGGCAAATGTCGCCTTATAGGGCGATGAAAGCCTGCGCATGTTTGATGCCACAAGGCACCGGAACAAATTAATTCGTTTGAGCATTAAAAAACCTCTTTGAAATCTTCTCCGCGACAAAACGCGGGTCATAATCCAGGCACCGGTAATGATAAGGACATTTTCTATTCAAATAGCCCCCCCCTACGCACGGGCTGCATTTTTCCCGTTTATAAAAAACCAGGCTGTTGGCATTCAACGGTCCATACCTTTCGGGACTGGCCGGCCCGTAAAACACAGCCACATTAACGCCCATGCTGGCCGCCAAATGGGCTGGCCCTGTATCGCTTGAAATATACACCCTGCTTTTTTGCATCAGCACCGCCAACTCACCCATATTAAAAATGCCCGCCGCATTCAACACCCTCTCATCCTGTCCAATAGCCCTGCGAATCTTTTCAACATAACTTTGATCAACCGGCGCCCCCGTCAACACCACGCCAACACCATGCCTTGCCATTAATTCACGCGCCAAAACCACCCACCTGTCCTGCGCATATTGCTTGCCTCGGAAATTACAACTCGTTCCCGGATGAATCCCGACAAAACACCCCATCCCCTTTTCATGCAACCATGCGCTCACGCGCTCAACCTCTTTCAAGTCCGGACACAAGGGCTCATACGCATACGGCACATCAATACCCAAAGGCTTCAAAAGCGAAGCAAAAACAGAAGAAATATGCCCCGATACATTATACTCAACCGGATGCGTATAGACGGCCGCCTCCGCCATAGAATTTAACCCGATACGCATGGGAATACGCAACAGATACGTAAAAACCGCTGCAGTGTAATTATATATTTCAAAATTAATCACCACATCAAACTGCGCCCGCCTTAACCGGCTTATGATAGAAACCGTCTGTTGAAAAATATAAATCAGATTCGTCGTTAATGAAAAATATATAATATGCTCGAGATTATTATTACGCTCCAAAAACCCGCGATTAGCATCAAAGGTGATGAATGTAATCTGCGCTTGTGGATGTTTTTCCTTGATCCTGGCCATAAGCGGACCAATAACAATCAGATTCCCAAGCCCCCATAATTTAATACATAATATTTTATCTGTTTTATCAAGAACGACAGTCCTTTTTTTTCGGACGAACATCCTTACAAACAAAATGAAAAAATAATTTAAAGACTTGTCGAGTACTCTTAATATATTAAACACTTACCCACCCGTTCTTCTATAAACATCGATGCAAGAACCTTTCATCATCGGCACCTGAGCGATTCTTTCAAAATGATCTTTATATTCCTCAAAACCACCCGTGCGTAACACATCCATGAAAACCCCTAAAACAACATCTGCAAACAAGAAACGCCCGCCAGGATCAGCCATCAGCGAACCTTTTTATAAATAATGACATAAGAATTATCCGGCACGGGCACGCGCACCAATGGCGCAAACCTGTCTTTATACTGATCAAAGCCCGCCTTCAAACCATCTTCGATTTTCTGCACCGCCAAAGGAAGCCGCCTTCGCTCCCCCCCGGTTTTCACCATCACATAAGCCGCCTGAAGGATTTCATCCGGACGCCCCTTCCAGGGAGATCGCGAAATGGCCGGCGCAGACATCTCTGTCGGACAAATAATATCCAGCATCATCGCTTGATCAAGGACACAGCGAATCCTCAACGAACCATAAATTTTCGGATCATTAAAAAGAACAAGCACCAGCCCGGGGCTTAACGCAGAACCCTCTTCTGATTTAAACGCCCGATACAACTGGTCAACAACAAGCATTTTAGGATCAAATTGATACATCAAACGCCCCGTTTCAAATGAATTCTCGACACCCTGGAATTGCTTTGTAAACCCTATAACCCCGTTATTGTACCCCCTGTATTGCACAAGAACCGCAACAAGAACAACAACCATAATTACATATCTAACCACCATCGACCGCATGAAAAAATACATTTCTGCGGCCAGTATAAGCGCCAGCGCCGGCATCACCGGCAAAAGGTACCGCAAAGCCTTGGAAGGAAAAAAACTGTAAATCATGACTGGGACCATGAACCAGAACAGTAAAATAAAACCCTTTGGCCGACAACGCACCAATGCCATCAAAAAGAATGGAACACCCAGCAACAACAGCCCCAAACCCAAACAATTCTCAAAATTCAATAAATAATACCAGCATGACTGTGATTTTTCTTCCCATGCCGTGTTTAAATACCGGCCCAAAACACCCCAATTATCCGGCCGAAAATAGACAACCCCTGCAAGGATCACCCCGACACAAAATGCGAGCGCCGCATTTTTAACACACCGCCTCCTGTCGCCGGAGCGCCATGACACAACCAGATAAAATATAGCCAGAGGAAAAAGAAAAATCACAGCTGTTTCTTTGGTCAACTGCGCCAGCCCGGCACACACACCCAAAAGAACGCTGTAACGCCAGGAAGAAAACTGCCGAGTTTTTAATAACATCAAAACCGTGAGCGCCACCATGGACATTAACGGAGAATCCAGCATAAAAACCCTGGTTTGCGCCATAACAAAGGGAAACGAAAACAACAAGAAGACAGCCAGCAACCCCGTCGCCCGATCATAGAGAATCCTGCCAATGCCATAAATGCTAAAACCGGCCACGCACATAAAAACAGCGTTGGTCCACAAAATCAGCCAGCGTACATCAAAAACCCCGACAGTTTTTAATACAGCCGTAACCCAGGCGCCAACAAAATCCAGAAACCGCGGATGGCCTGCAATGGAGGGAGGGTGCAACATATATTCCAGCTTCTTCCAAAAACCATCCTGGATAACAAATATCATTTTATGAAAATATAAAGCCCCCCTGATGCGGGCTTCTTCATCAAAAATATACAAAAATTGTCCCTGTTGCAAAAAAATATAATTGCTCAAGATATAAAAGCTCATCAGAAGCACTAAAATGATTAACCAGATCGATTTATTCATCACAATATCATTCTTCAAAGAAAAACCTCATGGCTTAAGTTTTTTATACACTTCAACGTAAGAATTATCTGCCAACGGTACCTGCACCATTTTCCCAAAAGCATTCTTATGGTGATCCAGGCCATCTTTTAAGCGATCTTCAATGCCCTGAATATCCTTAGAGAAGTTCCTGGGTGTTGCCCCGCTTTTAACCACAACATAATCAGCCCTTAAAACCTCATCCCGATCTCCTCTCCACGGCCAAAGTACAAGCCCGGCCTCATACATCTCTGTCGGACAAACCACATCATAATTCATCTTACCCAGAAAACATTGCAGCCTCACGGTTCCATAAATTTCCGGCATGTTAAACAAAAAAAGCACAACATGCTTTTGAGGTGTTTGAGCCGGATAAAGCACCTCCAGAATCTTTCTTTTCAATAACTGCCCCTCGGGCATTGAACCCAGCACCGCCCACTGCCGCTGCTCCATGAGCTTTCGTGACCCGGGACTAAATGTCCGCATCACAGATTCAACCACGCTTTTTTGTTCGACCCTTAATTGATGCCCCTCTTCCGCCTTAAAATACAGCACAAAAGGCTCCTGGGCATTATTCAACCAATCCACCACCGCCTGAATATCCACAAACCGAGGCATCATGATGCCGGCATCCGTGACAATCACCCCCATCAATGCCTGCGCCTTATGAACATCACCATTAAACTCACCAGCAAGAAATGCAAGTGAGCCCATGACCGCCCGCTGCGTGATCTCAGGACCCTCCGCCTGTAATGCCGCAAAAATCTTCTGACCAACAACAACATTCGGCTCATCCTTAAAAGCCAACCGTCCAACTGTATAGGAAACCAACGGCACCTTGATCTTTTTTGTATACCCCAAAACACCTGCATTATATCCAACATACTGCACCAAAGCGGCCATGACGACCAAACCCACCATGAAATACTTCAACATCTCCTGACGCACAACAAGCATCATTTCCCCTGCAATCATCAAAGCCAACGCCGGAAATGCCGGCAACAAATACCGCGGATACTGCGCAGCAACAACGCTATAGATGACCAGGGGAACAAGAAACCACATCAATAGCACCGCGCTTCTTTTCGACCAGCGCAACAGGGCCAGCACGATCCAGGGACAACAAAGCCATACAAGATAAACGCCCAGATAATTCTCCAGATTCAATATGTAAAACCAGCCTGAGGGATTATTCGCCTCTTTTGCTAATGCAAAATACTGACTGAACGCATAACGGTTTTCGGGACGAAAGTATATAAAACCCGCCATCACACCCACAACGGCAGCAGCCAGTAAAGCATTCAAGAGCCGCTTGGCTGTGTCTCCTTTGAACAACGACACAACCAGGTAAACCATCACAGGCGGCACAAGAAAAATAACCGCCGTCTCTTTGGTTAACTCGGCCAATGAAGCACACATCCCCAGCCAAACAGCATGCCGCCAGGAAGAAAAATGTTTTGTCTTAAGCAGCATCAGGACGGTCAATGAAACCATGGCCATGAGCGGAAAATCCAACATGAGAACCCGGCTGTGCGCAAAAACAAACGGGAACATCAATAACAAGAAACCGGCCAAAACACCCGCCGGACGGCCGTAAACAATTTTTCCAATACGGTACACGCTTATAACGAGTATGCCTGCGTACACAAAATTCACGCCCATGATAAGCCAGCGGATATCTACCTGCCTGACCTGCCGCAACACCTCCAAAACAGCGGCAGCAAAAACCTCAACCAAATGTGAATGACCCTGCGGCACGGACAAATGCACAATGGCATCAAATTTTTCTTTACAGCCACGTGCAGCTGAAAACAGCAAGTCATTAAAAAAAAGGGCGTTGACAATCCGCGCATTTTCATCAAACACATATGCAAAAACACCCTGCTTGAAGAAAATAAAGTTTCCCAATACATGCAAACTGAGTACGCCTAAAAGCATCAAAACCCAAACAGACCTATTTTTCATCAGACTTCACTTTCCTGTACACTTCCAAATATGCCCCATCACCCATGTCCATACTGGCAATTTTGGAAAATCCTTCCTTGTGTTTTAGAAAGATATCTTTCAATTCTTTTGATAATTGATTTTCTTCAGGCATCCTTTTGACATACGTTTCTCGATCCGACATCAACACATAATCAAAATCCAAAACCCTCTCCTCCCAATCCTTTTTCTTCAAAGATACCATCATCGCCTCATCCCACTCAGCAGGCCATGTCAATGCCAACTGCACAGAACCATCCTTCCACCTGGAAAGACTAAACTGTAACGCCAGCGCATGATTAATGCTTGGGTTATTAAGAAAAGACATCACGCTTCCCTGTCTAATCCCTTCCTGTTTGAAAAACAGCAGTAATTCATGCACAACTTTCCAATAGCCATCCCTCTCAACCATCCACTGCCCTTTTTCAAATAAGAAATTCTCTCGCGATAAAATATAGCCCGTATTACAAGCAACATACTGCATCAGAACAATCAAAATAACCCCTAGTACATAAACCCGACGTAAAACAACCGAACGAACCAACACAAGCTCCCCTGCCACAATCAACGCAACCGCTGGAGCTATCGGCACAATAAAACGCAGAATTTTATTCGTACAAAAGCTAAACAGTAACAACAGTCCCATCGACCAAATGAACAAAAACCATTCTCTCTGCCTAATATGTACACAATAACTAATAAATGCAAAAACAACGACAACCATCCCGTACGGACCAGCCATACCCCAGAATTCTTTAAAATAATAAACAAACGGAAGGCGATGATCCATATTCAACTTTGCCATGTAAAGACCTAATGCTTTAAGATTATTGATATCCAGAAATACAACCGAAGAAACCACAATGAAAACCATCATGGCTATAAAAAAATTTACCGCCCCCCTTTTCCCGCACCCTGAAAAACAAGCTTTAATGAAATAATAAATTAAAGGAACTGCAATAAAAATCACAGCAGCCTCCTTGGTCAACTGCGCTAAACCAAAAGTTAACCCAAACAAAATGCTATAACGCCGCGATACAAACTGATTTGTCTTAAACAAGAAATATATGCTCAGCGTAACCATGCACATGAGCGGAAAATCCAACATAACCTGCCTTGACAAACCAAAAACAAGAGGGAACATGCTCAGCAAAAAGGCCGCTAACAATCCTGCCCGTTTGTCATAAATAATCCTTCCAATACCAAAAGTACTCCATAAAAGAATCAACATGTATCCAGCATTAACAATCAGAATCATCCCTTCGATATCTTCAACCCCAACCTTGACCAGCAGCTGCCACACACAAGCCTCGACTAATTCAAATAAATGAGGATGCCCCTGGCCAACATCTAAGCACTTAAACTTCAAGAAAACAGCCCCCGCAGCATTACCTATCGGCATCGACATCATTTCTGAAAACTCTAACGCAGCTATCACCCGGTGGCCTTCATCAAACACATGGATCAAGCTGCTTTGTTTCATGATCAGATAATTAACACCCACATGAAAAATGAATATGAATGTTAAAATTATGCCAGCTGAATATTTCTTTAATACGGTCATATACCCCAAGACTTGCTCCCTTATTTAGGACATTCGAAAAACTCTTACGGAATCTTTTTGTACACGTCTACCCTGGCACCATCGGTTGCAGGAACTTCCGCTATCTTGATGAAACGATCTTGATACTGGGAAAAGCCGCGCCTTAACCCGTCTTCAACATCTTGTATCGCTTGCGTAAACCCTTTTGGCGTTAAACCGGTCTTCACCAACACATAATCAGCTTTTAAAACCTCTTCAGCCCGCCCCTTCCAGGGCCAAAGCGGCAGCGCTTCCGTAAATATCTCTGTCGCACATACAATGTCATACTTCAAACCAGCCAAAGACGAACGCAGGCGCGTTGTACCATAAATCTCGGGAATATTAAAAAGGACCAGTACAGTTTTTTCCTCGGACAAAGCCACGCCTTCATTCTTTAATATCTCAAACAACCGTTCCCCCACCTCAATATTGGGCTCCGGCTTAAATGATAAACGCCCCACTTCATAACCAAAGGACGCAACCTTTAATGTTTTCGTATAACCCAGCCAACCAACGCCATAAGCCACATACTGAAAAACACAAAGCATCATCAACAGGCACAATAGATGTCTCCGGTAAAGGTTCTCTCGCAGGACAATCACGATTTCACCGGCAACGATCAATGCCAGCGCCGGAAAAATAGGCAGGATATACCGCGGCCACTTCGACAAAACCATGCTGTAAAGCATCAAAGGAACAAAAAGCCAGCAAAATAAAACCAAACTTCTCTGCCGCCAGCGCATCAAGGCAAGAACCAGGAAAGGCAGGCAAACCACCACAAGCCACAACCCCACATAATTCTGAATATTTATGAAATAATAGAAGAAATCCGGATGGTCCTTGGCCTTGGCCATGGAGAAATATTCACCAAAAGCATA
>JAZDPD010000018.1:0-10048 GCA_043798045.1 Candidatus Omnitrophota bacterium
AGGCACTCCAGGATATCAGCGTCGCGTGCAATCAGCGCCTCAAGGGTCTGCTGTTTGTCATAATCACCCCGGATATCCACAAGCGCATCACGCACTTTCACCGGCAGCGGTGCTACCTGATCCTTGAACACACGCTTTTCCGCATCCTTGAAATCAATGTAATAATGCCCCATCTTGTGAAGGTCATTGATGCGCGCTTCATGAATGTCATTAAAAAGCGTCATGGCCAGCACTCGATACGGATCCACACCTTCTTCATGCGCCATATAAAAACCAATGACGGCACAACGAAAACAATGGTCGGCCACACTCTCGGGATTCTCGATGCCCGCCACCCACCAGCCGCTGCGCTTGACGCGCTTGAGAAGGCCGGCTTCAGCAAAAAAATCAAGCGATGGATTGCTTTTTCGCGGGGATCTGGTCTTTTTGTTTTTTGATTTCATAACAGAATATCGTTGTTGCGTGCGACGCGTTAAGCGCGAGGCGCACTTGTGCCATTGGCACGGTTAATTTAACATCCAGGCGTGACATGGTGATATCACGAATCCCCTTGGCTTCGGAACCCACCACCAAACCCAGCGGAAAAGGCAGCTTGGCCCTGGACACATCCTCACCATCCCTAAGAACGGTGCCCGCGATCCAAAACCCCTTGGATTTGGCCTTCTCGATGGCATTGTTCAAATTATTCACCTTGGCGATCTTCACATAATTCTCCCCGCCGCAAGCAACCCGTGTGACCGTATCTGTCACATCCACAGAACCGTGCGTGGGAATAACAACCGCAAACCCGCCCAGGCAGGCCAGCGTGCGCAGGATCGCACCGAAATTCTGCGGATCCGTAATGCCGTCAAGGAACACAAGCGTTACACCCGACGCCAACGCCTCATCCATCAGATCATCGTAATCAACATACGCAAAATCCGCCACATCCATCAAAAGCCCCTGTGTATTCTGGCTTCGGCCCAGCTTTAGCATCTTGCTTGAAGGAACAATGCTGACGGGGATGCCATGCTTCTTGGCCTTCATGGAAATATAGCGCTGCTCCGCATGCCCCACTTCCACAAAAATATGCCGGATGCTCTTGGGATCCGCCTTCAGGCGTTCCAGGACCGGATTCTTACCGTAAATTTTCATTTCTTGATCCCCAATCCCAGATAAAATAATGGTTTCAAAATACTCCACCAACCGACCAACGGCTTCATTTTCGTATAACCAAGCTTTTTGGGCGGATAAATCTTCGTCACAAAAACTTCCGTAAACTTGTACCCGAGCTTGATGGCCTTAAACATCAAGTAGGGCTCAAGCTCATACGCATTTAGCCAATCCTGGTCAATGTCCATACCCGCATCTTCAACAACCTTAACCCGAAAAGCCCGAAAACCATTCGTGCTGTCCGTCACCGCCGTGCCGGTAAAAAATGACATGAGCATCGGATGCAGGCGCGTGGCCACCTTGCGATAAAACGGCATATCTCCACCCGTACCAACCCTGCCCTTGTAACGCGATCCCTGCACAAAATCATAACCGCCATCCAGGATCGGCTTGATCACCGCAGGAATCTCGTCAGGATTATCCTTGTCATTGCCGGCCATGACCACCATGATGTCATACCTGTTCTTTTGCGCATAGCGAATGGCCGTTCGAATCGCAGCCCCCACGCCGCTTTGCTTTTCATGCCGAAGTGTTGCCACCCCCTGCCCGGCAAAAGAACGGATCATTTCCGTCGTCCCGTCCGTTGAACAATCATCCATCACCAGATAATCCGCCATCTGCCGCGCCGGACTTTTCAGAAAACGCTCAATGACACTTTTCAATTTCACATTCTCGTTAAACGCCACGGGCACCACAAGTATCCTAGACATTTTGGCCTTTCACGGGCTTGCCGTCAGGGCCGACTTTCCCGATAATCCGCGCGGGATTTCCCGCGACAATGGCCAACGCCGGAACATCCCTGACAACCACGGACCCGGCCCCCACCAAAGCACCCTCACCAACCCTCACACCACAAAGGATCGTGGCATTAGCCCCCAGCGAAGCACCTTTACAGACCCGCGTCCCTTCCATAACCCAGGGTTTACGGCTTTTAGGATAACGGTCATTCACAAAAGCCACATTCGGCCCTACAAAAACACCATCCTCCAACGTAACACCCTCATACACCGACACACCGTTTTTGATGGTCACGTCATCACCGATAACAGCCTTGCCTTCGACATAAGAACAATCACAGATATTGCAATTCCTGCCAATCACCGCTCCGGCCTGGATGTTGACAAACGCCCAGATACGCGTGCCCTCACCGATCAAAGCACCCTCCGCCACCAAAGCCTTTTCATGCTTGAAATATCCCATTATCCCACCTTCACCAATGTTCCGCTCTGGTCCATGGAACGCTGCACCGCCGCCAAAGCCCTGACCACCTGGGCGCCCTTTTGAGCATCCGCCAGATCAGGCGACCGGCCCTGCTCAATGCAATCCACAAAATACTGCGCCTGCGCCTTTAAAGGCTCGGCCAGGTTGATTTTAGGGATCGTTATGCTCCCCTCCCGCGAAAGAAGCTGAAATTCACCATAAGATTCATAATACTTTGACGTGCGCTCCACCGACTTGTCATAAACACGGATCGCCCCCAGCGCGTCAAGGTCATCCCAAACGATCATTTTCTTCTCACCGACGATCGTGATCTGCCGCACCTTGCGCGGATCCGCCCAACTGACATGCACATTGACTATCTTGCCGCCAGGATAATCCAGGGTGGCAAAAGAAAGGTCTTCCAGGGTATTCCCAAGGCACTTTAACCCGCGCGCGGAGGCACTCACCGCGGCTTCACCCAAAAGGTAATCAAAAATGGCTATATCATGCGGCGCCAGATCCCATAAGGCATTGACATCATAACGGAACGGCCCCAGGTTCGTGCGCTCGGAATGCGCATAATAAATCCGCCCCATTTCACCGGAAGAAATATATTCCCTCATCCAGCGGATGCCGGAATTGAACACAAACACATGCCCTACCATCAGGACCTTGCCGGTTTTTTCAGATAACCCTTTGAGCGTCATGCATTCATCCGGCGTCATGGCCAAAGGTTTCTCGCACAACACATGCTTGCCAGCGGCCAAGGCGTCACGCGTGAACTGAAAATGAAATTTCGTCGGAGCCGCGATGCACACGGCATCAATGGCCGGATTGGCTAAAATCGCGCCATAATCCTTAACCGCATCAATTGCCGGAAACTGTGACTTGATCGACTTAAGACGGGCCTCATCAATGTCCGCACACATCAAACACGACGAGTTGGCCAGCTGGGAAAAGACACGAATGTGGTTCGGGCCCCAATGGCCGCATCCGATAACACCGACTTTTATCAAAACACCCTCCTCAATTACCGCGGCAGCGCCTTGTTGTTTTTTGAATTGGCCACAGACATCATCACCGGCAGCAATGTCGCAATGTCATAGACCCTCAATGAAGACATTTTATCCAGGTCCTTTGAATCCAGGAAGCGGATCGATTCAAAAAGCGCATCACTATGCTCGAAAACAACCCGCTCCATCACAGCCCTGTTGAAATGAGCAAACGTCTTTAAAGGCTGTGCCTGCCGGTCAATGAAACTCAGATACCCGGCCAAGGGCAGCGTCCATTTATAGTCATGCCCCGGAAACCCGATGTACGCCTGGGGATCAAGCACGAGATAGCGGAATCCCTGCGCATATAACCGGTAAAAATCCTCGAAATTAACAGGGATATCCCGCACATTCTTCCGGTCTTTTAAATAAAGCCTCTGGACAATCTGCTGCGAAGAAAGAAATTTCACATGAGCATCTCTTTCTGTCAGGAATTCAACCGAAGGGCGGTAGGCCGAAACATCCGTAATCAGGCTCACCGATCTGATCAAGAGCCCCGCGAACATGAAGACCAGAAAGCCAACGAAGATCACCCGACGATGCGGATGCACAACATCCTGATAAACAGCATATAAAAGCGCGGCCGAAGACATGGCCACCAGAGGAAGCACAACGGCAATATACCGCGCCCCCCGGTCGCTGGCAAACGAAAAAAGAAACATCTGAACAATCACCACCACAAAAAGCAAGGCGGATTTCCAATGGCGTTTAATAAAAAAATATACTGCTCCAAAAAACGCAGCCGCCAGAAGCCCGTTCTCCAGCCTGAAAAGATAATACGGATAAGCAAAAATCTCGGTCCAATGCCGCAGCCCCACCTGCATGGCTTTTTGATGGATCGACATATCCTGCTGATGAAAGATCCAGGCAAAGGTATAGCGCATCTGAATGCCACCCATACAGCTTCCCACCAGAACCATCACAACCAGGAACATCACGCAAGCCCACACGCAATGGCGCCAGCGAATCCCTTCCTTATTCAATAAACCAAGCCAAAGCTCAATGACCACCAGAAGGCCCGGCAGAACAATCAAACGATAATTCGACAAATAGGCCATACCCAGAAAAAGCCCGGCCAAAAAAGTCTTTTTACCAAAATCCCTCGGGAACAGGTAAAAATACAAACCAGACAAAACAAGAAATGTAGACAACGCTTCCTGCAGACCGATCCGGGAATAAAAAACAGGGCCAGGCATGACAGCCAGGATAGCCATGGAAAGACAGGCAATGGCCACAGATTTAAAATATTTCCGGGCAAAAACAAACGCCAAAGGCAGTGTCAAAACACCAAAGAGGCAAGAAGCATATTTGGCATAATCCCAATCATGAATATGGCTCAGGAAATACCGCGAATCAACGATCAAAATCCAAATGGGCTTGGTAAAATTAAGGGGAAACTGTAAATAGAAATTAAGCGCTTTCCCCAGGTCCGAAGCCGCCGCCGCTTGATTTCGGCTTAAAAACTCAAGGCCATCCAGGGAATGCCCCAGATACATGGCCTCATCATAAAAAAAGATCCCGCTTTGACCAAGCCCCCAAAGCCTTAGGCCAATCCCCACCATAAGAATAACAGCAAAACAAGCCTGCCAAGTGGCTAACCTCTTAATAATATAGCTAATCATAATTTTGATATTGTATCAGTAATTGAGCAAAAAGCAATGCCACACCGGCCGTAAAAGTTCATGTTTCAACGGGTGACGCCGAAGTGATCCCTTGGCGTCTGAGTTGGAGGCTTATCTCATCCCACCAACGGCTCTCCCTCATCCGATGACATTGTTTTCTTTAAACTCAGGGGAACCTGCACCCATCAGATGAAACCAGCAAGCCGACTTCGAAAGATGACAAGGGCCCATAAATCAACCCCTACGATAACCCGCACGGAAGTCGATCACTACATGTGATTATTTTATTGCATCTTCCTTGAAACACTCTTACAATCTGTCCATGATTATGTCATCATTCCCGCTTCGGGCTAAAATCTTTCTTGCCGCAGCCAGTGTGTTCGCTGTGGTGAACATCTGGCAGGCAACGGCCAAGCTGGTGGATATTTACCCCCGCAAGAAACCCGTTGCCTTCAACTTTGCCGGCAGCAAATTCGAAGGCATGGGAAAACTTTTCCCCAACGAAAAATACGTTGGCTATTACACTGACCAGAACATCAACGACCTTCGACCCATGATGGAGCTTCTCCAGGCCCAGCAAGTCCTGGCCCCTATCATCCTGGATCCGGAAAACCTAAATTACCGCTACATCATTGTCAATGCGCTCAATATCCCGGCTGCCATTGAAAAGTTCAAGAACATGGGGGCCAAGCCGGTTACCCGGGTCATCCTGGGACTTTTCATTGTTGAAAACAAGGCCTACATCCCATGACCTACATCCTCCCGCTCTTTATATCAATAATACTTGGATTCCTGATCATCAAGACAACCCTCAAGACCCGTATCAACGAACTGCTTTGCCTTTTCTTGAGTGCCGTCCTGGGTCTTGGCGTCAGCGGCTTCCTGACATTCTCCAGTTTCATTCTGTTCAACCAACTTGTCCCCTGGTTTGTGATCAGTATAAATCTTGCCCTGATCGCCTTCTTAAGCTTTCTTCTGAAGAAATCAGGTCAACTCAACCGTGAACTGTTCAGCGGTTTCTCCAGGAATGACAACATCGCCTTGATAATCCTGGCCTTGATCACCCTGCCCATGTTCATCTTTGCAAGCCTTTACCCCAACGGCGGATGGGATGCCTGGGGGACCTGGAACACCAAAGCGCATTTTCTGTTTTCCGGCGGCACACACTGGACCAATATGTTTGATCACGCCGCCTGGCGCACCCAGGTCCTTTACCCGTTCCTTCTTCCCTTGATCAATGTCTGGGGATGGTGCTTCGGCCATACAACAACCTACATCGTACCTTTGGCCATGACTTGCATTATCCCATTCCTGACGGCCGGCATCCTCTACACCGGACTGAAAGAATTGACCGGAAAAAACATGATCCTTCTGCTGGCCCCTGCCTGGATATTCACCAACATGTTCACCATTGAATTATCGGCCAGCCAATACAGCGACCTCCTGGGAGGACTTTTCCTTTTAACATCCATCACATTGTTCTTGTTTTTTCAACGAACAAAGGATACCGGGTATCTTAAACTCATGGGATTATCCTTGGGCATGATGGCTTTTACAAAAGTTGAAGGCACGGCCCTTGGCCTGCTATCGCTTTTAACCGCGGTTCTTTTGATCATGACCGGACAAGAGAACAAGGACACTCGACTTGAAGCCGTCATCAAGCTCCTTGTCACCGCAGTGCTGGCCATGATACCTATCATCATCTTTTCACTATTTTATGCCCCCGCCAACGGTGAGATATTCATCAACGGACTGACATCCAGGGACCATCCGGTAACACTCGAGCGTTTTTGGTTCATCTGGCGGTATTACGGCATTGAATTCACTCACCCCAAATGGAACGGCCTGTGGATCATATTACTGGGAGGGATCCTCCTGGGCATGAAAAACAGCTGGCGACGGGAACTTTGGATATTCCCCATCGTTTTGGGAGGCTACTTCATCATCTTCACCGGATCCTACAACATCAATACTTTCTACGAAATGGTCTGGTGGGTAACCACCAGCCTTAACCGCGTGATCTTTGCCCTTATCCCGACATTAACCCTCTGGGCATTCTTGGCCGTTACAAGGGCTGAGCGCTAACACCCAGAGCCACGCAAATCAACGACGACAACCTTTACATGATTTAAGGCTGAAGGCATACCAGAACTATGGCAAACCTTCAGCCTTACACATCACTGAAAAACAACGCAGCCAAAACGCTCACGCTTCAAGATTTCAAATCAGCCAGTTTCTTCACAGCCGCTTCCGCCGGCTTCCAGAACCACCCCTTTGAATCCCAGCACTGGCCAAAAGAAAAATCGTCAACAACCTTTCTGTACGCCTGCCTGCTTTCCTCTTTCTTGCCAGCCTTAAAGTAGGCCTCCGCCTGAATAAAATAACTGGTGGCCACATCATTCAAAGCCCAGTATTTGAACACCTCATCATTGCTGCCCTTCACATAATCCTTAAGACTTGCCTGCATTTTAACCGCATCCGCCGCATACATCTCAATGCATTTATTGGTATAGATCAATACCCCATTTAGATCATTCTTTTCAAACGATCCCCATGCTTTAGTAACCAAAGTGCTGGACTTGAAATCACCAAAATCATACGCATGTACTGTAGCCGCAAACCCCGTCACACACATCACAACAACCCAACAAAACGCTAACAACCTCTTCATACATACCTCCTGGCTAAATAAGCACCTTTTTCATAAAAGAATAAATCATTCATGGATGAATTCTACAACAAAAGAGCCGCAAAGATACACAAAATTCTTTTGGAACCCTTACACAACAATCCATCCCTGACACCCTCATTATAAAAAAACCCCCGGTTTCCCGGAGGCTTTCTTGATCATCAACCCTGATTCAATTATTTCTTAAAACAGATCGCGCATGGCTTGTAGCCTTTTTTTTCTGCGGCAGCGGTATCTTTATAATAAACCTTATTCGATGGATCCATGGCGGCAACCATCCGGCAGGACTGTTTATGATATTTGCCGCCCGCCTTGGACACAACCAGCGCCGACGCACTGGGCGGAGGATTGCATGCCTTGCACGGGCTATACCCGGCCTTGACCGCTTCATCCGGCGTGGCAAACCTGACCAGTTTGTCCGTGCTCATCTTTTTAACTACAGAACAAATGGTTGTGTGAAATTTCTCGCGCCCCTTGATGGCCACATAACCTTTTAATGTCTGTGCAAAACCGGCTCCTGCACAGGAAAGCACCAAAGCACCCGCCAGCATCATGGACAAAAATACCCTCATACCATCATCCTCCTGTTTGCCGGCAAACCGGCACAAGAATCCTAAAGAATTACGGGGACATGCACCGAAACAACGCAGCACATGCCCCCATAACCTGCCATGATTCAATCAGAAACGGCGTCGACCATGCCCGAAGGATTTCCCCCGGAAACTGCGTCCGCCTGTCGGACGACGAGCGCCCGACTTTGCCGCCGGAGCACGATAAAGCGTCTGTGTCTCAACATCAGGATGCTTTGCCAACGTGATCTCGGAACGCATCGCACGCTCAATGTCCTGGATCTGGTCAGCCTGATCCGGTGTCGCAATCGAAATAGCCCGGCCTTCCATGCCCGCACGTCCTGTACGGCCAATGCGGTGCACATAATTCTCGGCATCATCCGGAAGGTCGTAATTGATAACAAGTTCGATCCCCTTGACATCAATGCCGCGCGCCGCAATGTCGGTGGCCACCAAGACCCGGTAACGGCCAACCTTAAAACCTTCCAACGCCTGACGGCGCTGTGCCAGGGAACGATCCGAATGAATCTCGGCAGCACTATGCCCCATGCGCTTGATCTCCACCACGAGCTTGCGGGCATTATGCTTGGTCCGTGAAAATAAAAGAACAGAACCCCGGTACTGGGAAAGCAGTTTTTCCAAAAGAACGTTTTTCATTTCACGCCTTACCACAAAGATCTCCTGGACAACCCTTTCGGCGGCCGTACCCTGAGGAGCAACCTCGATGTTCATGGGCAGCTGCATATGACGCGAAGCCATGGCCATGATATCCCGCGGCATGGTAGCCGAGAACAACATGGTCTGGCGATCCTTGGGAACCTGCTGCAGGATTTGCTCAATCTGCGGTGCAAAACCCATGTCAAACATGCGGTCAGCCTCATCAAGAACAAGAACATGCACCGTATTGAGCCTGACCGTACCGCGCTGCATATGATCAATCAAACGACCGGGGGTGCATATCAGAATACGCGCACCCCTTTTAATCGCCCTGATCTGCTCTTCCATGGATGCCCCGCCGATCAAAACAGCCGTCTTGATACCAAAAGGATGCGCTACTTTCTCAATTGTTTCTTCAACCTGGATCGCCAACTCGCGGGTCGGCACAACCACAAGACCGCTGTTGGTTCCCTGCGCCAGGCGCTGCACCATGGGAATGGCAAAAGCCAGTGTTTTCCCGGTGCCGGTCTGGGCAATACCCATGATGTCCTTACCTTCAACAGCAACAGGAATAGCCTTGTGCTGAATAGGTGTAGGCACCAGGAATTTCATGCGCGTCAGTACCTCAAGTACCTTGGGCGCAATCCCGAGACCAAAAAAAGTTGTTGGTGAATTTGTGTTAGTCATTTTTTAATTCTTCTTTCTTGTTACAGTTATTTTGATATCCGTAGCTGCGCTTTTTTCTATAATGGCGCCTGGAACGGAAATTCCCGTTTAGTTAGCTAATCTTTGCATGAAGATCTTACGAACCTTACGAGCGGACTTTGGCACATGCCTTTTGTCCGGGCAAGGTAATGAGGAGGGATACTCAGATGGAATGAATCTGACCTGATCGCTACCTTGAACGGGATAAGTATGCCTGATAATCCTCAAATGTCAACTTATATCTTGCCATCACCTCAACAACCGCGAATTGTAACTCATAGTGCGACAAATTTGAGCTTTAAGATCAATTGTTACCCTGCAAGCATTCCTTTGCCATTTCATTCGCCGTCTTGTAACCCAGAATCTTCCTGGGATAATTGTTCATCCAGTCCTGAATCCATT
>JAZDPD010000130.1:0-4952 GCA_043798045.1 Candidatus Omnitrophota bacterium
CCTATCTTTCGACGAATATCACCGGACGCACAGCTCCAAACGACATCTGCATAATGCTGTATCTGCTCGACCATTGCCTCAGATACACCAGTCGTACAAACAACGAGAATCGTGAGCATGATTTCGCCCTGATTTTCCAAGACCCGGATTCTTTCCAGTTTGTCGGCATCATGTCCGCTCACAGTAACCGCGATCTTTCTGTACCCCAGCCTGATCGCCTTCTCGACACCTTTTTCCTGCAAAATCAACGCGTTATCAAAGACCACATGACAACCAAGCGCCTGAAGCCGATCCCTGATACCGCGAATCGGAGAGGTCAGCACAAGGCTGTTCATGCGCGCACCGATCCCCTGCACAACTTCGGCATTATCCGTTATGACCGTCCCGGCCCCATCGCAAACAACAACCGCCGCTTCAATGGCTTTCTTCCGCAAGGCGAACATCAGCATTTCAGAAGCGCCGTAGGCAATAGCCACATCGCCTCCCACCAACTTTCTATGCGGAGTAAAAAGTCCGTAATCTTTAATCTTTGATTCTATGGCCTTCCTGATCTCCTGCTTGATCGCTTCCTTATTCGTTCTGTCAACGGCCTTGAAGCCCCCATAAAGATGGCTGGCCAAGGGGCAATAAAACATCGTCGGGTCGGTGATATTGATCACCTTCCCATCTAAAACGCTGACAAATGACGAAAAATACTTTAAAACATGTATATCTCGATCACTTGAGTCCAACATAATTTCTTTCTATCCTTTTACGTTACACAAACCGGCAATCTGTCCGGGCCTTACGTATCTTGTGGCGCGATGCCTTCATCCAGCCCGATGTCGCTCCTTTAACATCATCAAACGCAGGAATATACGGCTTTATATCCAAAAGAGGGGTTCCATCCAGCATGTCACAGCCACGGAACGTCAACCTGTTCCCCTTTATGCGGACGAGTTCAACAATTGAAAGTCCAATATGCGTGGGACGAACGGGTGATCGTGTCGCAAAAACACCGTGCCGCTTCACATCCATAAAAGGTTCCACGATCAATTTTGTACAGGGCGCTTTATGGAACCGATAAATAAGATAAACATGGCTAAAGCCATCGAGATCTTTCAATCCCTTGGCATACTTCTTATCAACGATTGCCGTTCCCTCAACATCCATCCCGCCTAATGGCTGAATAGGCATGCCCTTGAGGCTTTTAAACGGAGAATGAATAATCCCTATATATTTCATCATCGAAATGCAATTCCTTTCTCAATCTCCGATATCGACCTTATTCTTCTTTTTAGCCAACTCAGCATAGGCCCAGCAAAAAGGACACACCTTTTCCAAATTATTCATAATTAAAGCAAATCGCGACTTGGGAATAAGCCTCCTGATAATACACAAAGGGCATATTTGACAAACAAAAGCGAGGACTCTCAAAAAAACTTTCATAGCATTGATCCTTTCAGATGATCCCTAATCTTTATGATCTCAGCTTTCAGGCTGGTGCTTTCGCTCTCCATGATCGTGCGTCCCTGAATAACCGCATCGACCACCGCACGGTCAAACGGCAGTCGTCCAGCGACGGCCACGCCGTTATCTGTACAATATTTCTCAATCTGTTCAGTCACCACTGGATTGATATCCCACTTGTTCACAACAAGATGAACGGGAACCTTAAAGTGCTTCCCCAGATCGATCACGCGTCCGGCATCGTGCAAACCCGAACATGACGGTTCGGTCACCAAAAGCACCGCATCAACCCCTGACAAAGACGCCATCACAGGGCACCCGATCCCCGGCGGGCCGTCAATAATCACCCATTCCCGGGAGGCCTCCTTGGCAATCTCTTTGGCCTTCTGACGGATCTGTGCAACCAACTTTCCCGAATTCTCTTCGCCAATGCCAAGCCGGGCATGGACCATGGTCCCGAAACGTGTCTCGGAAACAAACCACTCTCCACATAAATTCTCTTCCATGACGATTGCTGCAGCCGGACAGACCCGTGCGCATAAACCGCACCCTTCGCAAGATGATGCGTCAATAGAAAGTCTTTTTGTAACGGCCCCAAACCGGCAAACTTCCAGACACCGACCACAGCGCACACAGGCTCTTTCATCGATCCGCGCCTTCTTGCCACTTTTGAACTCATGACGTTCGACGACCTTCGGCGTCAAAAGCAAATGCAGATCCGCCGCATCGACATCACAGTCAACCATAACCTTGTTGTCAACAAGCGCTGCCAGAGCTCCGGTCATGACCGTCTTACCCGTGCCGCCTTTTCCACTAAGAACAACGATCTGCTTCATTCTTCACCTGACAAATATTTTTATACAATCCGTTAAATACGTCCGTCATACCCGCAACTTTATCAATGAGCGTTTCTCCTTCGGAATAACGCACAGCAATCTCACGGTCAAAAGGAATCTTAGCCAAAACCGCAATATCCTCTTTACGACAATAATCCTCGGCAGCATCATTCCCAAGCCCAGCCCGATTGATAACAACCCCAAAAGGGATCTTTAGCTGACGTACAACGTCAACCGCCAATGTTAAATCGTGCAATCCGAACGGGGTCGGCTCGGTCACCAACACACAAAAATCAACGCCCTTGATCGCAGCCACAACTGGACACGATGTGCCCGGAGGTGCGTCAATGATCGTAATCACATTCGGATCAATCAATCCCTTAACCCGACGAATAATCAAAGGCGAGAGCACCTCGCCTACATTCATTTTTCCATGAATAAATCGGATATCACCGCGAAAGCCTTTCTCAATAACCCCGATGTTTCTCTGATCTTCACGAATCGCACCAACAGGACAAAGCAAACTGCATGCACCGCACGCATGACATAAATGCGGGAAAATCAACGGTTGAGGTTTTTTACCAGGACTCGGAATAACAGCAATGGCATGATACGCACACACCTCAGCGCATTTGCCGCACCCTGTGCATTTTTGCTTGTCAAACTCCGGAACAGGAACAGTCACAGGTATTTCTGCCTGAATACACGGCTTCAAAAACAAATGAGCATTCGGTTCCTCAACATCACAATCCAGGAAATCAACAGCACCCAACACCAACGCCAGATTAACTGCCACCGTTGTCTTGCCTGTACCGCCTTTACCGCTTGCAACCGCAATGATCATTGCCCCATCCCCGACTTCGAAGCACTATCCGGAGCAACAGCCCGAGCAAGTTTCCCTGCCTCATAAGCATCGACGGCATCTTTGACCGTTCCAGCCGTCCCTGTAAAGATCGTAACTCCTGCTGCGCTCAATGTCTTAAAAGCATTTGGTCCGACATGACCAGTAAGAACAACCGCAGCACCCTTTGACGCAACCATCTGCGCTGACTGAATCCCTGCTCCACCCGAAGACTCAATATTTGGATTAGCAACGCCTTCAACCTCTCTGGTATGAAGATTGAAAAATACAAAAAACTGACACCTTCCGAACCGAGGATCAACTTCTGAATCCTCTTTCGGTCCTAACGCCGTAATGCATACTTTCATCTCAGCCTCTTTTCTTAACCATTAATGTTGGCAAGAATGCCCCTCGTCGCCATGCCCCTTGCAAGGCTCAATCCCGCCCAATGAATTCTTGAGAAGAGCCGCTATAGCATCCTTGACTGTCCCCTCAAATCCAAAGATCTTGACGCCTTTCATAGCAAACTTCTGCTGAGCACCCATACCCATTCCGCCTGCGATAACATGTGTAATATCATGTTGGACAATGGCATCAACAGCCTTGCACCCGCCGCCGCCATGCTGTTCCGGATTCGGAACGATCTTCGATCCGGCAATGGTCTTTCCATCCGCGCCAATATCCACAATCAGAAAATTCGGACAATGCCCGAAATGCGCTGAAACCAATCCATCCAACCCTCTTTCATCTTCCAAAACGACTCCGATTTTCATATTTCCTGCTTTCTCTTGTTTGTTTTCATTTTGCTTACTGGCTTTTGGCCTTAAGCACTTCAAAATCAGCCTGAAGCTGGTTAAACTTCTGTTGCAACTCACTTAAAGTTGAAATTCTACCCTGCCTCGAACCTCCAAATGCTCTAAAACAATTCCCTCGACCACGTCCCATCCTGCGGCCTGATCCCAACCTGCCTGTTAGACCTAAAGACTCAGATCCAATATCAACCACACAACACCCGCGCCCGCCTCCAGTCATCTCACCCTGCCCTCTTGGGCCTTTTCCATCAAATCCTGGCATAACAACCTCCTTTTTTATGAAAATGATTTCCATTAACAAGTTAAAAAAATTTAACCCTTACTTGGTTAAACACTCGGTACAAGTTCCGTAAAACTGAATCAAATGATTATCGATCCTGAAATTATACTTTTGCGACAAACCTTTCTCTGTACGATGCAAAAGCTCGACCTCGTCATCAATAAAATCCGTATAATCGATTACCCGCTTACATCCAGTACAAACCAAATGATGGTGGTGGTGCGCACCCTTGGGGCCCTCGGTAAGTTCATAACGCGCTTTACCGTCGCCAAAGTCAAACTTGAAAACCAGTCCTAAATTGACCAGCATATCCAACGTTCGATAGATCGTCGTTAATCCTACATTCGGATATTTATCGTGAATTCGAGCGTAAACATCCTCAGCGCTCAAGTGATCATGTGTTGCAGACAAAGCCTCAATAATAGCCTCACGGCCAGCGGTAATACGATACCCGCAATCCTTGACCTTTCCATGCCACCATTGTGGTCCACATCCTTTTCTACACGGCATACAACAACCTCCTTAATGGGAACTATTTCCAATAGTATACCTTTTGCTGAAATTGTCAATAAAAAAGCCCCTGAAAAGAATCCAGCGCGAATTGTAACTCATAGTGCGACAAAAATAAGCTTTAAGATCAATTGTTACCCTGCAAGCATTCCTTTGCCATTTCATTCGCCGTCTTGTAACCCAAAATCTTCCTGGGGTAGTTATTCATCCAATCCTGAATCCAT
>JAZDPD010000131.1:0-10269 GCA_043798045.1 Candidatus Omnitrophota bacterium
ATGGATTCAGGATTGGATGAATAACTACCCCAGGAAGATTTTGGGTTACAAGACGGCGAATGAAATGGCAAAGGAATGCTTGCAGGGTAACAATTGATCTTAAAGCTTATTTTTGTCGCACTATGAGTTACAATTCGCGAATGCTCTTCGAGAAAGAAGAAAATATTGAAAAATATTTTTAAAATGTTAATATGCATCATCGATTCGCAAAAATCAATATTTTAAATATCTGGTATATAATTAATGTCTGAATTAAAATCTTTTAGTTTTGAAATTATATAGTTTTTTCAAGAATGAGCTGCTGTGCGGCTCATTTTTTGTGTTTAAGGCTTCAAAAAGGGAGAAATGGAATGAATAAATTGAATTTCGAGTTTTCTGATACGATCGCAGGGTATGTAACAGCCTATGATAAAGATAAAAAAACTTTTGGACTTAAAACATCAGACGGCCGTGAATTCTTGGCCCGTATTACGGCTTCAGCTTATGCCAAAGGGCCGCGCAATCTTCATGAAGGCTGGTGTGATTATACCGGCAAGCTCGATGCATTGATGGTCAAGGGGCAGTATGTATTTGTCCTGGGGATCTTCTATCCGGAAAAAGACGGGTTTGATTTTGATGCCAAGGTCCTGGCATTCCCTGGTGAAGGTGTGGGCCATTACCGTTTTGAAGAACCTGACTGGTGGATCAAACAGGCTGCCAGTATTGCTGACTTCTATATTAAGGCTGAATTCGGAAATCCGGCTGTTGTTGATTACGCCAATTACAGGACCAATTTATCCCTGACCGGCGAGCGCAAACCGGAACATCGCCAGGAAACAGACACGATCTCGCGCATGGTTTACGGCATGGCTTCGGCGTTCTTGTTGACGGGTGAAGACAGATTTCTGGAAGTAGCTGAAAAAGGCACGCAGTATTTACGCGATCACATGCGTTTTTATGACACGGATGATAACGTGGTTTACTGGTATCACGGCATTGATGTCAAACATGGCCGTGAACACAAGGTTTTCGCGTCTGAATTCGGTGATGATTACGACGGCATCCCCATGTATGAACAAATCTATGCACTCGCGGGCCCGACACAGACCTACCGGATCACAGGAGATCCTGCGATCATGAAGGATATCAAAATGACGATTGATCTTTTTGATAAATTCTTCCTGGATAAGGAAAAGGGCGGATATTTTTCTCATATTGATCCTGTGACGATGAACCCTCGGCATGAGTCTTTGGGCCGGAACATGGGTCGCAAGAACTGGAATTCCCTGGGAGACCATGCCCCGGCTTACCTTATCAATTTGTGGCTGGCCACCGGTGAAAAAAAGTACCAGGATTTTCTCGTTGAAACCGCGGATTGCATTACGAAGTATTTCCCCGACTATGAGCACAGTCCTTTTGTGCAGGAGAAGTTCCTGGAGGATTGGAGTCATGACAAAACCTGGGGATGGCAGCAAAACCGCGGCGTTCCCGGGCATAACCTTAAAATTGCATGGAATCTTTTGAGGATCAACAGCCTTGTCGCAAAAAAAGAATACGTTGATTTTGCCAAAAAGATCGCCAGGATCATGCCGGATGTTTCCATGGATGTTCAACGCGGCGGATGGTATGACGTGATGGAGCGTGAACTGGCCCCGGGAGAAACCACTTATCGCCATGTATGGCATGACCGCAAGGCCTGGTGGCAGCAGGAACAGGCGATCCTGGCGTATCAGATCATGTTCGGTGCTATCAAGGACCCTGAATATTTACGCCTGGCCCGTGAATCAGCGGCATTCTACAACACATTCTTCCTGGATCATGACGACGGAGCTGTGTATTTCAATGTGCTCAATAACGGCTTGCCGTTTTTGCTGGGAACAGAGCGTTTGAAGGGCAGCCATTCCATGGCTTGTTACCATTCCATTGAGTTGTGTTATCTGGCGCAGGTTTACCAGAACCTTCTTTATACGCACCAGCCGCTTGATTTGTATTTCAAACCTCTGCCGCATGGTTTTCCGGGTGATATCCTCAGGGTTCAGCCGGATATCCTGCCGCCTGGCAGTGTGCGTATTTCAGATGTCTGGATTGACGGCAATCCCTGGAAGAATTTTGATGCAAAAAATCTGACGGTGGAATTACCGAACCTGAATTACCGGCCCAAGGTCAAGGTTCGCCTTGTTCCGGTCGTTTAATGATTAATGGAGAACATGATGGATATAACAACAAAGGTTCAGGACGGCGCGACCGTCATCGGAATATCAGGAAGTCTCGACGGAAATACGGTCAATGACGCCCAGCAGAAGATCATGCCGCTGCTTTCATCAAATGACCTTGTGCTGCTCATTGACCTGACCGAATGCCGTTATATCTCCAGCGCCGGATTACGGCTGTTATTAATGGCCGCCAAACAGATCGCTGCACAAAACGGGAATCTGGCACTTTGCGGGCTTTCGGCAGAGATCAAGGATGTCATGGAAATGACAGGTTTTCACAATTTCTTCAAGACGTTTGATACCGTGGCGGGGGCTATGGCGGCCCTGCGGAAAGAAGGATAATGTTTCGGGTAGACCTCCATCCTACGCATGTCAGTGATTGCGGAAAATTCAAACTACGTGTGGGCAAACCGCTGCCTTTTGGCGCGACCATTGTTCCGGGTGGTGTTAATTTCTCGGTTTATTCCCGCTCAGCCACCTCCTGTGAACTAGCCCTGTTTAACAAACATGAACCCAAGCCTTTTGCGGTCCTGGCGTTCAAGGACGAGTTCAGGATCGGGAATGTATTCACCATGGTTGTTTTTGACCTTGATTTTGAGAACGTCGAGTATGGTTTTTTCATGGACGGGCCTTTCAATGAACGCGAAGGCCACCGCTGTGACAAGACCAAGATCCTGATGGATCCCTATGCCAAGGCCATTGGCGGGCGCGATATTTGGGGCAAGCCGCCGGACTGGTCAGACATGTACCAGCACCGGGCCAGAATTGTATTTGATGATTTTGACTGGGAAAATGACCGTCCGCTGGAAACTCCCGTCGAGGATCTGATCATTTATGAAACGCATGTGCGCGGGTTTACCCAGCATCCATCATCCGGCATCAAGCATCCCGGGACATTCGCGGGTATTCGCGAGAAGATTCCTTATCTGAAAGACCTTGGCATTAATTGCATTGAACTGATGCCCATCCATGAATTCGACGAGTTTGAGAATTCGCGCCCATCTCCTGCAACCGGCAAAATGCTCATGAATTACTGGGGTTACAGCAATGTCGGTTTCTTTGCCCCCAAGGCCGGGTTTGCGGCAACGGGCAAGTTCGGCATGCAGGTGGATGAATGCAAAACCATGATCAAGGAGCTTCACAAAAACGGGATCGAAGTCATCCTGGATGTGGTCTTTAACCATACCGCCGAAGGGAATGAACGCGGCCCGTATATTTCTTACCGCGGCATTGATAACAAAACATATTATTTGCTTACACCCGAGGGTTATTATTTCAACTTCTCGGGTTGCGGCAACACGTTAAACTGCAACAATCCGATCGTGCGCAACATGATCCTTGATTGCCTGCGTTACTGGGCCGCAGAATATCATATCGACGGTTTCCGGTTTGATCTGGCTTCAATCCTGGGCCGTGACCAGAACGGGGCGCCCATGCACAGCCCGCCGCTTCTGGAATCACTGGCTTTTGACCCTATCCTTGGAAAATGCAAATTGATCGCCGAGGCCTGGGATGCGGGCGGGCTTTATCAGGTGGGGTCTTTCCCGGCCTGGGGACGCTGGGCCGAGTGGAACGGCAAGTACCGCGATGATATCCGCAAGTTCCTTAAAGGAGAGCCGGGCATGGTCGGCTCCATGGCGCAAAGGCTGCAGGGATCGCCGGATTTGTATTCGTGGGAAGGCCGGGGGGCATGTGCGTCGATCAACTTCATTACCGCGCATGACGGGCTTACGCTCAAAGACATGGTTTCCTACAATGGCAAGCATAATGAAGCCAATGGCGATAATAACAATGACGGTTCCAATGACAATGACAGCTGGAATTGCGGTGTTGAAGGCGATACGAACGACGCTGGCATCAATGCTTTACGCTTCAAACAGATGAAGAACGCCGTGGCCATGCTTTTGGTTAGCCAGGGCACACCCATGATCCTTGCTGGCGATGAGATGGGCAATACCCAGTGGGGCAATAACAATGCCTACTGCCAGGATAATGAAATATCCTGGATCGACTGGCAGGCACTGAAAAAAGATCCCGAACTTTTCAAGTTTTTCTCCAGGATGATCGCGTTCCGTAAAGCTCACCCTGTACTGCGCAGCCGGGAACATTTTCAGAACAGGGATTATATGGGCAGTGGTTATGCGGATATCACCTGGCACGGGCAAAAGGCCTGGAATGCCGATTGGTCCTTTGAAAGCAGACGGATCGCATTTTTGCTTTGCGGCCGGCACGCCAAAGGCGGCAGCGTTGATGATGACGGTATTTATGTAGCCATGAACATGCATTGGGAGGCGGGTGTTTTTGAGATGCCCACGCTTCCGCACGGGATGATCTGGCATGTATTTGCCAATACAGATGCGCCAAGTCCCCAGGATATCTGGCCCCCTGGGCAGGAAAAAAAGCTTTCAAATCAGAACAGTTTTCTGGTTGGTGCGCGTTCTGTGGTGATATTGGTCGGAAAAGAGATTAAGTAATTTCACAAGGGGAGACTCGATTTATGGAATCAAAACTCACAGTATCGTGCGTGAATGACGTTGTAAAGGTCAAGATGTGCGGTCGCCTGGATGCAACCAATGCTGAAGGTTTACAGAATGAACTGAAACTGTTTGCCGGGAAGAATATCGCACAATTGGTCTTTTTAGCCAAAGACCTGGAATACATTTCGAGCGCAGGCCTGCGCGTGATCATTTTCGCCAAACAGAAAATCGGGGTGGATGCCCATATTTTCCTGGTCGGGGCCTCGGAAGCGATCCTGAATGTTATTAAAATGAGCGGGCTTGATAATTTCATGACCCTCAAGGATACCTGGACGGAATAAAAGCATGCAAAGGGTCTTTCTTCCAGCCAAATTAAGTAATCTCGAGAAGATGTTCGCGTTTGTCCGTGAAGCATCACAGCGGCAGTGTTTTTCCGAGGAGTTATGCAACAAGATCCAGCTGGCCTGCGAAGAAGCCCTGGTTAATGTCATTAACTACGCTTATCCCGGGTCAGAGGGTGATCTGGAAATCATCACGGAGAACAAGGAAACCTGCCTGGAGATCGTGATCATTGATGCCGGCATCCCGTTTGATCCGCTTTCACTGCCCGCGCCAGATATCCGTGCGCCTATGGAAGAACGCCGGATCGGCGGCCTGGGAGTCTTTATGATCCGCGAGATCATGGACGAAGTGATTTACCGTCGTGACGGGAACCATAATGTCCTGAAATTAGTCAAATATAATTCCTGTTGTCATGCCCAAGCACCCGATCCGGCAGCCAAGAAAGAATCGGGTTGCCGCTGGCCGCTGAGCTTTATGAAGAAGGAATTCTTCAAAAAAGGTGACACCTTGTTTAAAGCCGGTGATCCGGCTGACCGCATGTTTTATATCGCCAAGGGCGCCATCAACCTGGTGGAGATCAAAAAAGTGGTGACACAGGGGGCTGTGATCGGCGAGATGGGGATCTTTTCGCCCTTCAAGGAACGTACAGCCTCGGCGGTATGCGAAGAGGATCTTGAAGTTTTCACCATGGGCAAGGATGAAGTGATCAAATTCTTCGGCCAGGATCCGACCCTTGCCATTGAATTGATCCAGACCAGCATCAAGCGTTTCATCGAGAACCTGAAGGCCGAAACTGCCGCGCGTGAACGTATCGAGAGTGAATTGCGCGTGGCCCAGGAGATCCAGTCCAGCATGCTGCCGGTTGTCTTCCCCGAGCGAAAAGAATTTGAACTGTTTGCCCTGATGGATCCGGCCAAAGAAGTCGGCGGCGATTTCTATGATTTCTTCTTCGTCGATGAGAAACGGATCTGTTTTGTGATCGGCGATGTTTCCGGAAAAGGCGTGCCGGCGGCTCTTTTTATGGCCATCAGCAAAACCCTGATCAAGAATGAAGCCATGCGCGGGCTCTCGACCGATGAAATCCTGACACGCGTGAATAATATCATGTACCCGGATAACGCCACCTGCCAGTTCGTTACGGTATTCTGCGCCATTTTGAATGTTGAAACCGGTGAAGTCCAGTATTGCAACGCCGGGAATAATCCGCCGCTGGTTTGCGACAAAAGCCGTTGCGGCTGCTGTGATGATCCCATCGAGAACTGTCAGCGCGCAGGCTGTTACAATTATCTGAAAGTCCCGGGCGGGTTTGTGATGGGGGTCATGCGCAACACATTATCACAGAACAATTCCATCACACTCTTGCCGGGTGAAACGATCTTTCTTTATACGGACGGGGTAACCGAGGCCATGAATCCTGCCCAGGAGCAGTTTACAGAACCCCGCCTGAAAAAGATCCTGCGGGATACCCAGCAAAAGCCGGTCACAGAGATCATCCATCATCTGCGGGAAGAGGTTCGTGCCTTCGCTGATGGAGCACCACAGTCTGACGATATCACGATGCTGGCCGTGCGTTACAAAGGAGTCGTGTCATGTTAAAAGAACAAAAAATTGCCATCCTGCTTGAAGGTGATTATTACGAACCGGAAATATGGTACTACAAGCTGCGTTTTGCCGAGGAAGGCATCAAGGTGCATTTCCTGACAAGGCTTTGGGGCTGTGCTTCGCTCACATTCAAAGGGCATGAGTATCAACTCCCGATGGAATGCCATGAAAGTTTCGAGAACATGAGCGATGCGGACCTGAAAAGTTTTGCGGCGATCATTGTTCCGGCTGGCATGGTGGCGGACCGTTTGAGGTATACGGACGATATCAAGAAACTCCCGCCGGCCGTTACCTTCCTTCAAAGGGCTTTCTCAGAAAAAGATATCATCAAAGGCATCATCTGCCACGGGATGTGGCTTGTGGCCCCGGTTCCTGAATTAGTCAAGGGCCGAAAGGTCGTCGTTCATAATAATCTGTTGGGCGATGCCAGGAATATGGGCGCGGTTTATTGTGACGAGGATGTTGTTGTTGATGGAGATCTTGTGACAGCCCGCAGCGGCGGCCATTGTCACATGTTTGCTAAAAAGATCATTGAAATGATGGCTGCAAAAAAATAAGAGGAGGCGGCATGTTTTGTTTTCATAAGAAACTCAAGAAAATCGATATGGGCGCAGGCGTTATCCGCATGTACCTGGGTGAAGGCAAAAAGATGAATGCCCAGCACTGGAATATGGCCAACAAGAGTGTTGTGCAAATGCACAAGCACTCCCAGGAACAGTTTGGTTATGTCATCAAGGGCGGATTTAAAATGACCGTTGATGGGAAGAAGGCGGAACTCAAGGCTGGCGATGCATATTTTATCCCGGCAGGTGTTTTGCACGAGTTTGTGGCCGTGGGCAAGACCGAAGCGATCGATGTGTTCGGTCCTGTCAAGAAAGATTTTCCGTGGTTAAAGAAGTAGTGCGGGGATAAGAAATTTTCTTATCGTATATTCGAAAAAACAAACAAGGGGGAATTAATGGGAAAAAAGAAAGTTCTTATTTGTGCAACGAACTATGGTACATGGGGTGAAGAGCTCCAGGCACCGTGGGATATCATCAAGGCTGCCGGGCATGAAGTGACCCTGGCTACACCACTGGGCAAGAAGCCGCTGCCTTTGGGCGTTAGCTGTAACCCGGATTTTGTTGATCCGATCATCAATGCCCACACAAATCCACCGGATGTCTGCAAAAGGATCAAGGAATTGACCGATGGCAATGAATGGGCCAATTCGATCAAGTTCAAGGATGCCAAGATGGCGGATTATGATGCCGTTGTTCTGACAGGCGGTTTGGGTGCCATGATCGATATGTGCAATAATTACAATTTGCACAAACTCATCAAGGATGCCCTGGCTTCGAACAAACTTGTCGGCGCACTGTGTTATTCCGTTTCAGCGCTGGTATTTTGCCGCGATGAAAAGACCAAGAACAGTGTTATTTACGGCAAGAAGATCACAGCGCATCCGGCTTCCTGGGATTTTTACGGTCCGGACTGGGATTTTACCTATGATCTTTACGGTGCAACAGCGGATAACAAGGGCACAGATGTCCACACGCCTGGTTTCCTGTGGCCGCTGGAGCCGCTGGTCAGGGATGCCGTCGGACCTAATGGAAAATGCATTGCCAACGAGAAGGCCAACCGCGAGAATCCGGAAGTGGCTTTTGATTGGCCCTTTGTCACGGGGACATCGGTTGAGTCTTCCATCGCGTATGGCAAGAAGGTCGTTGAAGTTCTCGCAACACTGAAGTAATCCAAGTGAACAGTTCTCCCGCCTGCGCCCTTCACGGGCGCGGGCGGGGTTTCATTTAACCCAAGGGAAATACATATGCCCGCCATTGTTATTCATTCTTTAGAACTTACAGATGAACAAAAAGAGATCCTCGCTGATAAATACACCACCATTTTTTCTGAAGTCTCCAAGGTCCCCAAAGACCGGATCTATATGTTTTTTAACGGGCACACACTCGATAATGCCGCGTGTGACGGAGTCCTTTTTTCCAAGCGCCCGCCGAAATTGGCTGTCGGAAAATTTAATCAGCAAAAGTAAGGGGAACAGCTATGGATGTTAATGAAGCGATCGTCAAGGCACTGGAGCATATTGGCGTGGATCATGTATTCGGTGGATCCGGCCAGGTTAACGGATCCATGCTTTTGGCATTAAAGAAATCAACGCAGATCAAGACCGTGATCATCCGTAATGAACAGGCCGCCTCATTTATGGCCTGCGGTTATTCCATGTTTTCCGACAAACTGGGTGTGTGTTTCGCGACCGGCGGGCCCGGTGAATTCAATCTGCTTTCAGGATTGGCTGTGGCGTTGTCAGATTCATTGCCCGTCTTGGCTATCTCCGGCTACACCTCCGCGCGTGACCGGGGTAAAGGGGCACTTAATGAATCCAGCGGCCTGAGCAGGACTCCCGATTCACCAAAGATCTTTAATGCAACGACAAAGAAATCCTTCATCATCGAAGACCCTGATACAACATGCGATATTCTGGAAGAAGCCATCAACCTTGCTTTTGAAGGCCGGCCTGGCCCTGTGCATATCCACGTTCCCAAGGATGTAACCATTGCAAAAGTTAATAACTTCCGCGAGATCAAACTGAACATTAAGCCAATTCTGCCCAAGCCTGCTGATATCACGGCAGCGGCAGAAGCCCTGGGCAAGGCCATCAAGAACAATGACCAGGTCATGGCTATCCTGGGTTATGGCATTATCAGAAGCCATGGAGAACAAGCAGCCCTGGCATTGATCGAGAAGTTTCAGATCCCGTTCACAGCGACGATGGATGCCAAGGGGATCATCCCCGAGAATCATCCTTTGTGCCTGGGCGTTTACGGGACATCCGGCGATCCGGGAGCTAATCAATTTTTTGACCATTCCAGGGTCATCCTGACGATCGGGAATTCATTCGCGCAGAATGCCACCTTTGGTTTCAAGCCTGACCTTTTTAAAGACAAGACACTGATCCATGTCAATATCGACCCGCATGAGATCAACAAGTTTTTCAAGGCTGATTTTGGCATTGTCAGTGATGCCAAACCGGCCATCCTGGCGCTGATGACAGAACTTTCAAAAATCGTCGATAAAGCAGCACCCAAGAGCATTGTCAGAAACAAGTGGCATGACACACCTGTGACCGTACCTGGCACCAAAATCCATCCTGCCGATCTTGTAAAAGCCATCTCGAGGAATTTGCCGGAGAATGCAATCATCATGGGGGATGCGGGTTCGCATATGTTGTGGCTTAATTGTTATTTGAGCCTGGATAAGCATCAGCTTTATCAGAATCCGGGCAGTTTTGGCCCCATGGCCAGCCATGTCAATGGTGCCTTGGGTGTCAAATGCGCCAATCCTCACCGCACGGTTATTTGCGGTTGCGGCGACGGGGCGTATCAGATGGCCGGTTTTGAGCTCATGACCGCGATCCAGTACGATATCCCGATGGTGTGGGTCATTTTCAATAATGGCGAGTTTAATGTCATCAAGAAATTCCTGTTAAATCTGTTTGGTGACGAAGCTTTCATGCAATTCACGAATCCGGACTTTATCAAGTACGCCGAAGCCTGCAAGGCTTTTGGCGCGCGTGTTGAAAAGATCGAGGATTTCGATGCTGCATTTCAAGCGGCACTTAAAAGCGGCAAGGCGGCGATCATTGATGTCGTGGTCGAATC
>JAZDPD010000132.1:0-8032 GCA_043798045.1 Candidatus Omnitrophota bacterium
ATGGATTCAGGATTGGATGAATAACTACCCCAGGAAGATTTTGGGTTACAAGACGGCGAATGAAATGGCAAAGGAATGCTTGCAGGGTAACAATTGATCTTAAAGCTTATTTTTGTCGCACTATGAGTTACAATTCGCGAAAATTGATTCTTCATGAAGATGTTGTTTAAACAATCTGAAATGCTATACTTAGCAACAATTACGAATTATTAATGTTAATAAAGGGGGCATGCAATGAAAAAATTCCTGGCAGTTTTAACTGGAGCATTATTGATGGTATACGCCAATCCGGCAGGGGCCGTTATCACCCAGATCAACACCGGCGATTACAAAGTCAATGTCAATACTGGCGATGACTCCGTTGCTGTTTCCGAAGAAACAACGCAAGACGATGCTGTTACTGAAAATGAAACAACATCGGAAACAACCGAAGTCAGCACGGAAACAAATGATGACACATCCTCAGTGTCCGTTACAACATCAAATGGAACCAGCGGATCAACACAAGTCAACATTTCCGGCAAAAGCCGCGCCTCTGGATCAGGCAGCACCGTTATTGATCTGGGTGCGGGTGCTACCAAGGTCATGATCAATGACGCTGGCGTATCCGTCAACTTAAAATAACCAACCTTAAACCTACATTTGAAAACCCCCGCCGGGAGAAATCCTGACGGGGGTTCTCTTAGGGAAAATCACGGTCGAAGCGCTTTTTCAAAACGTGAACGCCATTCAAGAGGTAACGGCACTTTTAGCTGGGTTTTCTTATCAACAGCCACATTCACCGTCCTGGCCGTACCCACCACAGCCCCATCTTTTAAAAGTGTAAACACAACAACGACGGACGTCTCGCCAAGTTTTTCGACCTCGACAGAAATATCAATCTTATCGCCCGTCTTTAAAAGGGCCTTGTAATCAGCCTCGGCATGCACCAGCGGAAAAGTGACCCGAGGATCACTGAACATGGCATCAATATCAAAACCAAGGTGTTCTAGAAAATGTTCCTTGGCTTCATGGGTCAAATAAAACTGATTGGCGAAAAACAACCTCCCCGCCGCGTCCGTATGGTGCAGATAAATACGCGCATGATGAATAAACATGACAACTCCTTCAGGAAATAACCAACGGTTCACCGGTCAATAAAGTCTGCAACAAGGTCGAAAGACTCCCCCTGTCAGAGGACAACGACTCATGCGTCAGTGGCTTAACTGCCAATCCTTGCGCGGATGATTCCAGCCGCAGCACAGCGGTTTGTCCTGGATCAACTTTAGGATCAAGCGCCGCATCACTTCCAAGGAACGCATCATTATAACCATAAGCCACAATATGTTCGATATCCGCAAAACGAACCCCCCTGGCCCAAACCTTGCGTAAAGACCGGTGACAAATCACAGCATGAGGTTTAAGTGCAACATGAACTGCTTCTACATCAACATCAACAGTGTCCTTAGCCTCACACACCCATGCCCCGATACGCCACAAGGCCAAGACAGCGATATAATAAGCCGCTGATGCCTCAGCAACCAGGATTACCCGGTCGTTTTTCTTAACTGAGATTTCCTTAAGATAGCGCGAAGTGCTGTGAACATAATTATTAAGCGCCACCCAGCTGATTGAACGCCCGGACCAGAAAATCGCCGTCTTTTCAGGGATCCGTTGCGCATGCAAAAACTCAGGACAGGGCTGCGTCATCATACCGCCCGCAATTGACCAAGAAAGGTTGTATTAAAAAACTTTGTATCAAATAAAAACCTGTCTGTCGGAATAATCCCGGCATCCACCACAACAGGCCTGCGCAAAAGATCCTCATCAAACCAATTGGCCGTTCCAAGATTAGGAATCGTATGGGTAAGGGCCGCAAGATTGGCCAAAACAGTCATTCCGACAGCGGATTCAAAGGAAGCCGTCAAAACAACATTCAATCCCAACTGCCCGGCCTTATCCAACAGATCCAGATATCCGGCAACACCTCCCGCCTGCATCGGACGGGCCACAACATGCGTTATCCCCAAACGTCCTGCCATGCCCTCAAGAGAAAACTCTTGAACCGTTTCATCAAGTGCAACTGGAGCATCCGTCAAACGCACAAAATTTTCCAACTGAACCGGATCAGCCAGAGGCTCTTCCACATATTCAATACGATCTTTGCCAATATGTTCCATGAACATCCGGGCTTCATCCAGCCGCCACCCCCGATTGGCATCCAAACGCAACCTGGCATCCGGCGGAAGAATACGACGGATGGCATCCACTTTCTGGACATCCAAAGGAATATTACGGCTCCCCACTTTTAGTTTAAAGGTCCTGTACCCCTTGGAATCCAGGAATCTGACCTGACGAACCACATCCGCCAAAGATCCTTGTAAAAGGCCGGCGCTTGTGATCTCCCGCAATACACCCGGTTTCAGAAATTCACACACAGCCTTCCCCTGGAGAGCCGCAACCATGCCAAGGATGGCCGTTTCAAACCCGAATCTGGTTGACGGGCAAATTGAATCCGCGGGCAATCTTCGGGAAAACCACTCCAGAAGAAGAGGCAATTCCATCGGTAGCCTGGCGTTTCTCAACTCCTCCGCCAAAAGCTCAGCCTGATGCCCTGCCTTTCTCAAAGACTCGCGACTGACACCCGCAAGGGGTGATATTTCTCCAAAACCCATCTGACCGTGTTCGGATATGACATGAACCACCAGTCCTTCACGGCGATCAATCTTTTCTGCTCTGACAAAATATGGATGCGCCAGGGGCATCTCAAAATGATAACAATGAATACGTTGAATATTTATAAAAGCCATAAAATACCGAATACTATTGTTTGTAAAAACAGGAAAACAGATGTCATCGCCAAAGACCGGTTAAGAGTAACAGGATTATCATTTGTAAACACATCATGCACAACAGGGATAAACAAGAAAACAAACAAGGCAAGCAGCATGATGACCTCCCGACATCCGGTCACATAACAAAAGATAATGGGAATGCCGGCGGACAGAAGAACACAGGAAAGATATTCCATGCGCACAAAAGATTTTCCAAAACGCACCGCCCAGGTCAAGCGCCCGGCCCTGGAATCACTGACAATATCCCTGAGATTATTAATCACCAGCACACCCGTGGAAAGAAAACCAGGCATCAACCCGGCCAACGCCACCGCAGCATTATACTCATAGGAAAGGACCCAGTACGTTCCGGCCGATGCCACCGGGCCAAAGAAAAACAAAACAAAAACATCTCCCAGACCCAAACGCGCCAGCGACCATTTTCCGGCCGTATACCAAAACCCGGCAACAATCGAAACAGCCAGGATAACCAATGCCGGCATGCCAATACGCATGATCAAGAAACAGGCCGCCAACACCGCCATAAAAAATGCGAAGATAAACCCGTATTTCACCTCAAAAAGAGAAAGGCCTTTTGACACAAGGACACTATCCGGGCGACCCTGCCCCGGTGAATCCACCCCGGAGAGAAAATCATAATAATCATTGGAAAGATTGGTGCCAAGCTGGATAAATACGGCAAAAGCCAAGGCAGCCCAGGCTGAAGGCCAATGAACAAACCCGTCACCATAAGCTACAACAATCCCGATCACAACCGGTGCGATGGAGGCCACCAACGACAGTGGACGCACAGCATTGAACCAAAGAAAGATCTTTTTCATACACTGCGCTGAACGATATTCAAAACCCCATCTTTCTCAATCTTAAGGGCATCATAAATCAAATAATAAAATATAACAAAGAGCGGGGCCGTTAACGTACCCATCACCCCCAGAATAATCAAAAGAATTACGTCACTGGAGCCCATCATTCTCAGTGCTATGAAAACCGGGATAAATAAAGCCAAGGATATAAGGAAAACCGCCGCATTGGCACCCAACACAGGCCAGAAATACCCTTTAACCAATTCATAGCTGCGTTTGAAGGAATCCCATAATTTCTTGTCCTCAATCATAATGATAAACGGGTAAAACATCAGCACCGTTAAAGCATAAACACCCGGAATAACCAATAAAAAGAACCCGAGGAAAACAACCATGGTAAACAAAAAATACGCCCCCAGCAAGCGCAGGAATCTGGCCCGAACATACCCCATAACTTCCTTGGCCCCAAGTGCCTGCCCCTGCATGCTATTGGAAACAACAAAAACCTGGCACATGAAAAAGAATACATACGAACAAAAAACCATTGGCCCCAACAACATGCCCAGTGCCGCAAGGCCCTCATCAGCAGTCGTCTGCAACAACATCCTGAAAACAACCGGAGCTGACGCTGCCAACGAGAAATTCAACAACAACGTAAAGTTTTCCCTGTAAGCCGTGATTGAACGCCCCAAACAATCAGAAATCGAAAATATGCGATTTAATGCCATGGTCACTCCGTATTTTCCTGGATATGTTCACGAATATGCAGCGCCTGCCCTTTATAGCGCGGTATCAAATGAATATGCGCATGCATCACCACTTGTCCTGCGGCAACACCACAATTAATCATAATGTTGAATCCGTCGGGGGCATGTGCCTGCGTAAGAAAACCCTTCATGCGTACCAAAAGGTCCTTGATAGCCGCTGACTCCTGATCTGTCGCATCAAAAACCTGTTCAAAATGCCGCTTCGGGATGATGAGCACATGGCCCTTTGTCAGCGGATGAATATCATACGCGGCATAGGCCAGTTCATTCTCCATCACACGGGGAATATTCTTGCAAAAAATACAATCAGACATGCTTAACTCCTACTCCATACGGGCACGGCATGCCGTGCCCTGAGCGATGTCATTAGAACACGCCATTGAGTACCCCTACTTATTAATACTGCGCGCAAACTCATCAACCTCTTTGCGTGCACGTTCAATATCATCAATGCGAAAAATGTCACAATACAGCTGCACCGCCAAGTCCTTATCCCCGTCCAAAAGAACCTCACGGACATCCCACATGGTCGGCTCCTGGTAACGCATCTGATCCAGGTATAACTTTTGTGCTTTACGCAATGCCACGATCCAGTAAATCTGAAGCCCCAGCAAAACAACCAGCATCACACTGATAAAAATGGCAAACCAAAACATGAATACCTCTCTTAACCGCATTTTTCAATAAGAAGTGGTTCTGCGGATTAAACACCAACTTCTTGAAATCATATTAGAATAAGAAACTTCCCAGGATTGAGGCTAATTCGAGGCCTCTTCAAATTTCGAAACAACGTCCTTAACTTCCATTTCAGCCTTCTCTATCTTGTCTTTACACAACTTGACCAGACTGACAGCTTCCCTGACTTTATCCGAAAGCTCATCAATATCAATTTCTTCATTCTCGATCTTTTGAATAATTTCTTCCAACTGCTTGATCGCCTTGGAATATTTCAAATCCGCCACTTCTAACCCCCCTTATTGAACAATACTCACGAACCTGCCATCTGCCAATTCCGTATCCAGCCTCTGTCCCCCTTCAATATCCCCTACTGATCTTACCGCCTTGCCACCCTGATCACGGGTAATCGAAAAGCCGCGTTTGAGAATATTCCGGGGTGATGCCATATCAACAAGTTTCTGACAATGACCTATCTTAATCTTGGCGGCCCCAAGACGCAATTGAATTATCTTCTTGAGCTGATCGCCGGAACGTGACAAGTTCCCGCCGGCATCTACCCCCGCCCTAATGGAAGCCGCTTTCAAACGCTGTGCCAAACGGGTATTATTTTCCCTGCGAACGATCAAACAACGCCTCAGGGCTGTTTGAAGATCCAGCGCCGCATCCTTCAGGCACACGCGCCGACCACCCACTGCATCGAACGTGGCATCTTTAAGCCGCGCGCTGATTTCATCCAACAAAATAACATACTCCTTGACCCGTCCGACCAAAAACTGCGCTGCAGCTGTCGGCGTCTTGGCCTGCGTATGCGCCGCAAGATCGGTTATACTGGTATTGATCTCATGTCCGATCCCCGTCAATACCGGAAAACGCGATGCGGCCACGGCCAACACAATCTCCCTGGAATCAAAGCAAGCCAATTCAGCAATAGATCCCCCGCCACGGGTGATCACAACCATATCCAGCCCATCCATCGCATCCAAATCCTTGAGTGCACAACAAACTGATGGTGCGCAATTCTTACCCTGCATCAACGCCCTGGCCAGATGAACTTGAAACGCATAACCGCTCTTCCCAAGCTCATCCAGAAAATCATTGTAAGCAGCTGAATCATGTGCCGTAACAAGTCCGATCTTAAGCGGGACCCTGGATAAGTCAAGGCTCTTGTTTCTTTGAAAAACACCTGACCTGGAAAGCTCTGCGATCAACTTCTGCCGGTCCTGGGCAATCTTGCCCAATGTATAAACCGGATCAATATTCTCAACGATCAGCCTGATCTGCCCGAATCCCGGGTAATAATCCACCTTGCACAAAAATTTCACCTCAATGTCATCCTTAAGTTCAAAAGCATTTTCTGCTTTCTTTAGGACGGCATCAATCTTAAAGCGTGTATTGGCCCAGATCACAAGGCCAACACGGGCCTTTATTTCATGGGAACCTGCGGACTTCTCCACCAGCTCAAAGAAAGCATGCTGTTTGCCCTTGTTACGGTCATAACTCTGGATCTCGCCGCAAACCCATACCGCCTGAGGAATACCCGCCGTGATAACATCCCGGATCAACGTGTTAAGTGCCGATACTGAGAAAAACTCTTCAGACATGACCATCCCTATCCATCTTGTTGCGCGCCGCCATAAGCACCGGTTTTAACATGGAGAACTTTTCCAATAACATGTCATGTTTTGCATCAAGTATCACAGCTTTCTCGCGCGAACGTTGCGAAAGATCCGACTTGTAAACCAAAGCAAACGCCTGATGTTGATCAAACGCATCATTATACGCCTGAACAACCCTTGTGTAATCCGCATCAGCGGCCTGCATAACAGTCTCGGATAAATCCAGTTTGAGACTCACATTCTGCCGCTGCTCCATCACAAAGACACGTTCGAGGTTTACTTCCAACTCCCGCGCAAAACATGACGAGGCCCTTTTCCTGCCCCTGGCGAACAGGGCCCTAAAGACCCCCCAGATCATAAAGGCTTCTCATCCGCGCCCCACAAGGGGTTGCGGTACACGCCCGTTATCTGGGCTTTGGCAAGGATTTTGCCTTTCATGGCCTTCTCCAGCACATCGCGGGTTGCGCCCTCTGTCACATCATCAAGATAGGAGCTGAGCGCATAAACAATAAAATCAAAATGATGTTCCCTGGCATCAAACGCACAAGGTCCCCCGAAATAGAAATTCCCAAAATCATTTAGTGCCTGGGTTCCGGGAACCTCATTCACTTTTACCTGTCTGACCGCGGGGGAAATATTATAAACAAGCCAGTGAGTCCAGGGCATGATAGGATTATCAGGGCTTAAAACAATGATCACAAAAGATTTCGTGCCTTTGGGCGGATGATGCCACGCTAACGCAGGGTTAAGATCATTGCCTTTACAGGTGTAAATCTCAGGAATCTCCCCGCCATCAACAAAGGCAGGGCTTGTAACGGAAAAAGGCACTTCCGCTGCCTGCGCCGGCAAAGGAACCATGAGTGCTAATCCCATGAAAATGAAAAACCGATTATTCATAGTAGAATTATAGCGATACTCTGCACCAGAAGGAAATCTAAATTAAGAAATTTCAATCCCCACCGGGCAATGATCAGACCCCGGCACATCACTGAGAATAAACGCTTTCTTCACCTGAGGCAGCAAAGGAACATCAACAAAGAAATAATCAATGCGCCAGCCAATATTACGTGCGCGCGCGCCCGTCTTGTAATCCCACCACGAGTAATGCCCACCTTCCGGATAAAAATGACGAAAGGTATCCACATACCCTAAGGCCAAAAACATTGAAACCCATTCACGTTCTTCGGGAAGAAACCCGGTATTCTTCTGATTCTGTTTCGGACGGGCAAGATCAATCTCTTGATGTGCCGTATTCACATCACCGCACACCACAATATGACGCCCCTCTTGGCGCAACGACTGTACTTTTTTAAGAAATAAATCATAAAATGCAA
>JAZDPD010000133.1:0-8047 GCA_043798045.1 Candidatus Omnitrophota bacterium
TGCGCTTGATGTTACAATTTCTCTGCTCCATAGATCTCCTGTTCTTTGTTTTGTCGACTAACTTACAAAGTAACAGTTTTTGCTGATCTATGGAGCTCTTTTAAATTTTTCCTGTCGCACTTGTGATTACAATTTTCCCGGCTCTAAACATATCTTGCCCCCCATCCAATACCCCCACAAGCGATCCGGAAATCAACCCATCTTCTATTTTATACGGACACCTTGGAATATGGGCATATCACCCGCCGGACTAATACTTAAAATCTGCGGGATAAGCCCATCAATTTGAATGTTCTCGAAGTTTTGCTCGCTCACGGGCAAAGGAACCCCGCTCCCATCACGCTTGATCATCATATTCAAATTCGCTTCACCAAAATCAATACCACCATTATTAAGATCCTGCAGGCGATGATTAACAGCTGCCGAATCACTAACACCTTCTGGCAATGCAACTTGCGCGACCCCGCGTCTTTCATTGAATTCTTTCAACAACCGCGCATCCAACACATTGGCCACTTCTTGAACAATCGCATTGCGATTGTATTCTAATTGTAGAACGCACAAATCAGCACTATTACGCTTGTTTTCTTCTTTTATCATCAGAAATCCGGCTCTTTGTAAATTACCTTTCAATTCTCTTGCGTCCTCTGAACTGCCAGCATAAAACTCAAACCACGGCATGACCTTGTAATGCAAAAAGTCCATCAATTCGTGGTAAGCTATTGCAGTTGCATTTCTTTTAACATTACGTCTAAACATTTGATACGACGAAGTCTGCATCTTATTGTTTAATTCATCAACGGCATTGAACAACTTAAATTGCTCTTTAGCTAGACGGCTGTGCATTTCGCCCCCCGACGTTTCGATTCCCTGCATTCTACGGACAAGCTTATCATATAGTTCTTGATAACCCCGATCATTCAACTCGCTTGAAGCAACATAATAATATTGTTGGCGCTCAAATACTTCTACGACACGCTTACGTTTCTTTCTTTCCAAAGCAGACACCCCTTTGACAGGAAAACCAAGCATCAAATAAACATCACTCTTCCAAGTTCGAGCTGCCTGTGACGAAGTTTCATTTGCTATTTGTTTCACTGCACTTTCAATTAATGGCACCAACCTGTTTGGATCCACGTTTAACCGCACCAAGCCAGGTGCAATCTCACTAACATGTTTTGAACTCTTTAAAAGAGTCCAAATACGATCAACTTCTTTATCACTCCTAAATGCTTGCGAGCCCAGGGATTCTTTCAAGATAAATCCTCTCCCGGGATCCTTGATTTGCTCAAGTGAAGCACTTTTCATTTCACCGATCATTTCCGCCAGCATCTCAACCCACTCAACACCTCTTTCGACCGCCACACTTTCTAGTGCACGTAAAGTTTTTTCTTCTTTCTTACGTTTCTCAATAGCCCCATCTTGATTGAGGACTACCGCATTTAACGGAAGATGGCTGACATTAACCTTGGCACCCGCCAGGAATTTCCTGATAGCGGCGTCAAAAAGCAGCCAGGAAAACTCTGAACTATGCTGCGTTTTTCTATGATTATAATGAAAAACACCAACACTTTCAGATTGAAGCAACACATTTTCCGGAGCCAACGTAACTGCCGCCCGATCAAGTTTAGATGAATCCTCACCGGATAAACTTTGCACTCTTTCAATATTCGCAGGCTTATTAAAAATCTCTGACGTATTTCTCATTCCTCCCGAAAAATACTTGTGCGGTAAAATTTTGTGAGAATTCTGGTCCATGTCCTCCCTGACCATATTCAACACTCCTTGATGGAACGCTTGAACATACCGCTCCCAGATTTTCACATTATCCGCAGGATCATCCTGCATGACCCCTTTAACCCTGGAACGATCACCATAAATCTTGTTTAAAACAGATTCTTTTAAGGCGCGCTTATACCACGTCGCCAAGATCATGCTGCTATACACCTGGCGCACAGGGGCAAAACTTTTGCCCTCATTCACTTCTTTTTCGACCGCCGGAACAATAACTTCGCGGATCATGGCATTGGAAATCGCCGATAAACCATCTTCTTCAGTGATACCATTTTCTTTCATAGCCAGATAATCACGGTCAGACATCACCTTAAGGTGCATATCCAACACATAAACCGTATCGTTCTTTTCATAAATCGTAGCATGATCCGGCATAACCCAAACTTTGCTGATCACATCAACCGACGGAACATCCGTTGTGCCAAACTTTTCATACGCACGTGCATAAACCCCATGCCAGAAATTCTTGCCCAACTCCGTATCCGGATTGGCAAGTGTGGCGGATATCTGTTTCAGCAAATAGTCTTGTGCCAGAAAATCACGACCCATTTCAGTAAGCCCGAAATTATCCGGAATCATGCGGGTTTGTTCGTACGGGCTCAGGTTAACCCATTGATCTGTATCAGGAATCGCAAGTGCCGTTAAGAAATATTTTATCAACTTTGTATATTCAGCTGTTTTCCTTTCCTGCGAAAGAACAACCTGTCCGCGATGAATAATAAAATCATACTTGAACGGATTCCGGACATCGATAACCATGCCTTTAAGATGAGCCGGTGTATAAGGCTGGCTTAAAGGCACCTGCATACCTGGTTCTGGCATAAGCCCGACAGCCGTAATGCTTTGAGCCAGGCTTTGCGGTGGCATGATGCAACAAATGATATACGTAAGTAAAACTAGAATTGATGTCGTGCGTTTCATGTCGTCTTTATTAAATCATTAATTACAAACCACTTAACCCGGCCTTCTATAAGTTAATCCTGGCTAATCCCGGCCAATTAAGTGCAAATATATACTAATAAAGATGAAAATGCCAAAAATGTTTTACACTGCCATCTAACAATTATAAGTAAAAACACTATATGGTGCATCCTTGGGACAAGAACTGCAAGAAAAGGGACACACAAAACTTTTTTATAACTTTGTGTGTCCCTTTCTTTACCAGTTTCTTTATTGAAGCTGCGCCACGATTTCCTTCTTTAAATTGCCGCCCTTATTGCAATGCGTATCAACCGCAATAACATCACCCTCTTTAACATCCGGCAAATAATAACTGAGCGTTTCCCCTGATGCCGCATCTTGCTTTGTCAACGAATGACCGATAGACATCTTTCCATTAATGGTGGTATTCACCTGATCAATATAATGCCGCGCAGGATCACCCACCTGATGCTTAATGCCAACAGAAAGCATCTTGGTTTTAGAATCCATCGAAAGCAAAAGTTCCGACGCCGGATGTGCATACGCCATCGATGTCATAACCGTAAAAAAAAGAAACACTGCCAACTTAAATCCACTCTTCATTTCAAACCCCCTTTTTAACAACGATTTTGTTCAATAACGGCACCGCCATATTCATGATCAAAAGGCTCAACAACTCAATATCACATGCAAGGCTCGACTGTGTCAACGCAAAAATCAATCCCGCCAGCAGCCCTCCAAAAAGATATTTCGGCACACCCCCCGCTGGTGTAGTCTTGGGCTCAACGATCATAATGAAAATATAGAAATAACTGAAATAGCCCAGCATATCCACCAACGCAGCATGCTGCAGCAATGCCTGCGACCCAAAAGCAAGCAACGACACCACGGCGTATCCGGCTAAAACCTCCAGCCTTCGCATCTTCCAGGCAAGATACCCCCCGAAGGGCACCAGAAAATACCACAAGTATGTTGCCTTCCATTGCGCAGGAACACCGAGGATAATAACTGCCATCAACAAGCCGAATGCGGCAGGATTAAATACATGCTTATTGCGCCAACGGATAAAATGCTTGGAAAGAATAGCCACGGCAACAACTGCTACCAGCTTCCACCACACAATCCCGCTTGAAGCAACAAAACCGACAATCGCTCCCGCGATAACAGCGCTTTCAGTGACCTGCCACTTGTGTGTTTTAAAATAAAGCACAACAGCCTCGATAAACACAGCCGTTGCCACGCAAAGCATGAAAGCAAAAAGAAAAGAAATTTCCTTGTCTTTAATAACAACGAACCCAGCCAATAAAAACAGGAAAATAATAAGCTGAGCCTTGATGGATCGCGGGTTAAACACAATGCCTCCAATTCATATGAATCTGTTCAACAATATTTTACATCTCATTGACGAAATCTATACATAGAATCTTTAATGTGTATATTATCACCACACGGCAGCATTTGTGGTTGAATCACGCTTGAAGGCGATGCTGGGAACGGATTATATGGCGCCAGAGAAAAACCAGAATCCACCAGCATCGATGCCAGCGCGGGTGGACGCAGGAGATGCCCTGTGCAGCATCCCACTTATGCGTGAATCTAAAAATTTAGCCGGTGTGTGCCCCCATTTGCCAGTCATTCATTGCCGTCACCAGCTATTGGAAATCTTTAAAGAAAAGTTCCTGAAAATGGCGCAGCACTTTCGACGGAAAGACCTCCACGGGCGTCAAGAACAAACCATGCCGCCGAAAGAATATCCCCAGAGACGGATAACTGCACCACATGGATATCGGCACTGCCAGAAGAAGCGGCAACACAATCATCGAAACCCACCAAAACAAAGTCTTGTTGACCACAAAAGCAATGGCACCCCAGACCATCGCGCCGACAGTTCCCGGCCCGTAGGCCTTGAGCGCCTCAGCCAATGACGTGCTTCTGGATCGCCGCACCTGACTTTTCCAGACAAGTTTCTGTCCGATCAGGTTAAGCACCACATACCAGGCATGAAAAATCATCCGGAGCGGTGCCAATACTGTTGAGAAAACGGTTTCCAAAAGCACACTGGCCGCCAGCCGTGCCACGCCGCCAAAACGCTGCGCGTTCTGACGCGAGCTGGCAATAAGCGCAAAACTTAAAACCTTGGGGATAAACAGAAACATGGCCGTCACCACCAGAAGCTGGATGGACAAAGCACGGTACTGCACCGGCCAATGCGGGAAAAGTGTGCGCTCATCCGGCCAGAAATACACGGTTGTGTGGAAAAAATTTGTCACAGCATGAACCGTCATTAATACAAGAAGCAAAAACCACAACAGGGATGAAAAATAGAAAACATTACCATTTAGAAAAAGAAGCCGATGTCCGAAAGAAATTTTCTTCATAAACATTAAGCGCAGATGCTGGATGTTCCCCTGGCACCAACGTCGATCTCGCTCCAGTTCTTCAAGAAGGTTGGGCGGTAATTCCTCATAACTCCCTTCAAGCTCATAAGCAAGCCAAACGCCCCATCCCGCCCGGCGCATGAGCGCGGCCTCGACAAAGTCGTGGCTTAAAATCTCTCCGCCAAACGGCGGGCCGCCGGAAAGTTTCGGTAAAGCGCAATATTTCATGAACGGAGCCATACGAACGATTGCATTATGCCCCCAAAAACCAGACTCATCCAGCTGCCAGAAGCGTAACCCCGCAAAGAACAACGGCCCATAAACGTGGCTGGCAAACTGCTGCAGGCGCGAAACAAGGCTATGCTGATTCATGGCCACCGGCGCTGTCTGCAAGATACCAATGTCAGCACGCGCTTCCATCATATTGACCATCCTGACAAGAAGCTCGCCCTCCATCAGGCTATCCGCATCAAAAATGATCATGTACTTGTACAGGCTTCCCCAGCGCCGGCAAAAATCGCCGACATTCCCGCTTTTCTTATGCAGCCGCACCTTTCGACGGCGGTAGAAAATCCTGCCAAACCCTCCCAAGTCACGGCATAATTCAGACCAGGCCGTTTCTTCCATGAGGACATATTCACTCTCAACAGAATCACTGAGAATAAAAAAATCAAACCGATCAAGCTCTCCCGTACCTTTGAGCGATTCATAGCTGGCGCGAAGCGATGCGTAAATGCGCGCCATTTCTTCGTTATAGACCGGCATAATCAACGCAATGCGCGTTTCCGGTGCAATCGAACCAACCTCCCTGGGTAAGGGAAGGGCACCATCTTCCCCGCGCATCGCCACAAAAAATCCAAAGATACCGGTCCAGAAACTGAATGATATCCAGCCGAACAAAAACACGTAGATGACAATGATGGACAGCGCAAGAGGGGTAAGCCCCTGTGCGCTCATGATGGTCGTAAACGTTATCCCGGCAAGAAATGTTGAAACAATGATGAGGATAAAAAATACAGTCCGCCGGAATATGAGAATTCTGGCGCGCTTGGCATCACGGCAGGATGCGGGTGCGATAAATGGCTTTGCCGCCATGGGAGTCCTTTGTAAAGGAGGCTGTTGGCTGGCGTGATTCATGGCTGGTACGTGTAACTCCAGGTTTCGGTAACAGGGACATTCACATTCTTTAAGAAAGCACGGAATTCAAAAGTTTCCTTCTGATTAGGCAAAACATCTTCCATAAATCCCGCACCATCCCACTTAACGTGCAATACCAGCCGCCACCCGCCGCTGACCGGATTTTTGATCAGCTGGGAATCAGTAATCCTGGCACCCCGGCTAACCCAGGTATCAGCGCTGATCAGCTTGTCATTGGTGATGGCCCTGAATCCGTCCCCCTCAAAATCAACAATGAACATCCCGGCGTTGTTTTTCTTGACAACCCTGGTTGAAGCGACAAATCCTTGGAAGGGGCGTAGATAACGACCAGACTGCCACGTAAGGGTATAGGCATACGTCAGCACATCCCCCCTGGCAAACTCCTTTTCCGGAACCCAATACGTCACAACATTATCGTTGTACTCGCTCTCTGTGGGTAACTGCACAAGCTCAACATGCCCCTTGCCCCAATCACCCTTGGGCGTGACCCACACGCTCGGGCGCTTTTCGTAACGGGCTTCCAGATCCTGGTAATGATCGAAATTCGTATCCCGCTGCATAAGCCCGAATCCAACAGGCAAGCCGCCACCGAAAGCATTCACCAAAAGCTGCGGTGAATCAGTCAACGGATGCCATATCCATTCTCCAGACTGTGCGTGAACCAGAAGCCCGTCTGAATCATGAACTTCCGGCCTAAAATCAGCATCGCCCTTGAATCCTGAATTTTCACCATAATAGAACATGGACGTCAGCGGTGCGATCCCGAATTTCTGAACAGGCTGACGGATAAAAAGGGTACACGCCACCTTCACAACTGTTTCATCACCCGGGATCACGGTAAACGTGTATGCCCCGACCACACTGGCACTGTCAAGGAGCGCATAGATTTCAATCTGCTTGTCTGATGAAGCTGGATGCACAATCCAGAATTCCCTGAAGAACGGAAACTCCTCGCCTCCCGCTTCAGCCGTATTGACCGCAAGCCCCCGGGCTGATATCCCATACACCTGATTACGGCCCAAAGCGCGAAAATAACTAGCCCCCAGGAATGCGACAAGCTCATCCGCATATTGAGGCGTATTCAGGGGATAATGAACCCTGAAACCAGCAAAACCATAATCATCCTCCATGCGCCCAGCCACACCATCATCCTGATATTCGAAAAAATCAGAAGAAAAGGGGAACGCATGCGTCCCGTCACGGCTAATGTCATGGATGAGAACAGGCTGTTTATAAAGGAATCCTGGATGGAAAAACTGAACACTGAAGGGCTCTCTGGCCCAAAGACTTTTGGAAGGTTTAAAACGTATGCCGCGCCACTGATCATAGCCCATCTTCTTGAGGATATCAGGCAATCCCTTTCCCGGCGACTGGAAGGCAGTTTTCGACAAAACCCTGGCCTTCTCTACAACATCCCTAAACTTCACATGCGTCGCTGCCTTATTATTCTCAGCCGCAAATACAAACGATGCGGCCATCAAGGAAAAGAAACAAATAAGGCTAAAAAACACGCCTAAACAGCGCCTCACCCGTAAAGCAGAATCATCCTCGTTATTCATAAAGTGTTTCTTTTAGCGAAAAAGGTTGCAGATATTAAAGTAATTTATACCACAACCAAGACTGACAGACACCATCTTTTATACGTTACAGGCACACACGCGAATTGTAACTCATAGTGCGACAAAAATAAGCTTTAAGATCAATTGTTACCCTGCAAGCATTCCTTTGCCATTTCATTCGCCGTCTTGTAACCCAGAATCTTTCTGGGATAATTATTCATCCAGTCCTGAATCCAT
>JAZDPD010000134.1:0-5964 GCA_043798045.1 Candidatus Omnitrophota bacterium
ATGGATTCAGGACTGGATGAATAATTATCCCAGAAAGATTCTGGGTTACAAGACGGCGAATGAAATGGCAAAGGAATGCTTGCAGGGTAACAATTGATCTTAAAGCTTATTTTTGTCGCACTATGAGTTACAATTCGCGTGGGGAAATTTAATGAGTTGTTTGTGTGGAGTGATTGGCATATGATAATTAAAATGAACCAGGTTGTCGAACATTTAGGTGACACCCGATAGAGATGTAAGATTGCTTTTTCGTTAATGATGAAATTTCTGGCGTGGATTAGAGATCGCGGAGAAAGTTCCTGTGTGGTATTGATGGAGGTTTAAATGATCAAGAGAAAGTGTTTGGTATGGGGTTGTTTGTTTCTTGTTTTTTCTTCTGTTTCGGCTATTAAGGCTATAGCTGCCCAGAAGCTTCAAGCAACCCAGGATGCCGATGGGAGAAGATATTTTTTTGATCAGGTGTCTTGGGGCGGGGATATCAGGGCGGGAGCAAAAGATGATATTAAAACATGGATTTTAAAATACCGGGGTCGCTTTTTGCTTTTAAACGAGATTGATCAGATGTGCAGCCGTATTAGGCAGAGGCTTAATAAAGACATGGCCGCTCATGCGGGGGCTTCGTGTGAAATTCATAAGGGCATCCTGATTATTAAGGCAGCCAGGTAGATGGGGCACGTGAGAAAATATTTATGATAGCCAGAAAAGTGTATGATTCAAAGTTTGCCCGATGGAATAATAAATGGCATGCGCCGTATGGCCGGTTGCTCGTGAAACGGTTTCTGCCCAAGAAATATTTTACTTTACCAGCTTTTTGTAATCTGGTCGGTATGTTTTCTTTTCAGCCGAATAATTCAACGCGTTGTTTTGAATATCCCTGGGCATTTTATGCGGCGGATATCCAGAAAGGTATGCATGTTGTTGATCTGGGTGGAGGTTATTCTGGGTTTCCTTTGATGCTTAGCAAGATTGGTTGCCACACGGTTAATGTTGATCCGATGAAAGATTATAGTGATTTTAAGCATTATCAAGGTGATCATGAGCGTCAATACCAGCGTTTGAATGCGCTTTTTGGCACACAGGTTGTCTTGAAGCAATGTACCCTGCAGGAAAGCGGTATCAGGAGTTTGAGTGTTGATCGTATATTTTGCCTTTCTGTTATTGAACATCTTGATGAGGCTGCGCGCCTGGAGGTGATGAAGGAGTGTTTCAGGATTCTGAAACCTGAAGGACGGATGATTTTGACCATTGACCTTTTTCTTGATCTATTCCCGTTTACAACAAGACGTTCCAATCAGCTTGGAGAAAACATTTCTATAAAAAAATTGTTAGGGGGGACAGGTTTCAAGATAGAAGAGGGTGTCATGAATGAGTTGTACGGGTTTGAAACGTTCAACGTCGATAGCATTCAATCAAACCTGGGTGAATATCTTATTGGGGAATCATACCCGACACTTGTTCAGGCATTTGTATTGAAGAAAATCTAATTTAGTTTCATGATGGGTGCTCATCCAGGTGTTAGTTCTTGGTTATTCCTAAAAGGATGCTCATGATAGGTGCTGTGACGGGTTTAAGTTCATAAATAACCGGTGTCAGCCCGCTGGCATTTGTTAATAGTTTTAATTGTAAAGTGTCACTAAATGCGGTTTTTACTCCGGATCCTTGTTTCTGCAGGTTGACTTTTTCCAGGTCGATACCTCCGTTGAGGGCTGCATTGTCAACTTTTGTTATAAGGTTTCTGTCTTTTCGAGCAGGTTTCATTAATGTAAATTCAATATTCTTTAATGATTTGGGACTGACAAGGCCTCGGTTGTTAAAGTCTTCGATTTTAATCTCAAAATGTAAATGGGGGGATTTTTCCTTCTTTGATGCGTTAAGTCCTGTTGTACCAACGGTGCCCAGTTTTGTCCCTGCAAATATTTTTTGACCTTCTTTGATATTAACAGTGTTTAGATGGGCATAATACGTGTAAATCTTATGCCAGGGGTCATAAATTAATACGGCATTGCCTGCTTTGGAAGACAGGCCGTTTTTTGGCATATTATTCTCATCTAGATACCAGTTGTCACGGGCAACGATGACAATACCATCTGTCAAACTCAGGACGGGTTCATTCCGGTTTGTAAAGATATCCCATGCGCCATGATGATGGCCTGTTGGAGTGGAAGATTTATCAGAGTATTGATATTTCACATGTTGAGGGAACATCCATTGGATGTTTGCGGTCTTGTTGGGATGGTTGGTTCGTATATCTTTGGCAACGATTCTTTCAAATTCCAGTCGTAGCTGTTGGAACTGCTCGAACATTTTGTCTGAAGAAATTTTTGGCGATGGGATAAAGGGGTAAACAAGGGTTTTAAAGGCACCTTTACTATAATAGGCCATGACAAGTTGTTCAGGGAAATACCCTTTGGAAAAGTCCGCAGAATTTGTTGGAAATGATGTTGGAAGTATAAAGGCCTCTTTTGAAAAAGTTGTTCTTTCTGGCGGCGGCACACCTCCTGAAATTTTTGCAGATGTTGAAGTGGATGATGGTCTCTGGCGCTGTTCCAGTTCTTCTTGAAATGATTTGATTAGTTTTGATAGGTTGCTTGTAAATGATTTTACAGGCATGCTTATTAATGATGTTGTTTGTATGTGTATTTTGTATGTGTTGGCAAGCAGTTTAACTGGTGGTGGTTCCCCGGCTATGTTTGGAAAAGACAGGGTTTGGGGAAGCGTGGTTTGTACGTGAGGCGATAAGGTAATTGTTTTGTTGATGTTTAATGGTTCTGCTAATGCGCTGACAGTTGCGGGTGAGTTTGACTGTGTTGCAGATAATGCTTCATTAAAGTTCACATTATGAATGATGACATTACTGCCAGTTTGTATCATGTCGCCATTTTGATAAGTTTTCTCTTGTTTGTTGTGGTCAATCACCGTGATGGTTTGCGATTGGGCATTCTTGAGGAATGAACCATAGCCAACTTTCTGTTGAAAAGCTTTTTGAACAGCATCAACATACCCGGTTGAAGGGGCTTCTCCATTTTCAAGCTGAAATGTAAGGGTGTGTGCGTTTGGATCAAAGGAAACATTGGCCGCGGCTTGGGCTGAATGGGTGTTGGTGAGAGATACGCTTAATCCTAAAGCCAAACCAACAGCAACAACGACAATCTTGTGGGTGCGGCCAAGCATGGCGGCATCAAAGTCTGTTACGCGTGGATCTTCTGAAGATGCCGAGGATAGTCTCAAGTCATTGGCAGAAAACCCGCCGGAGAAATATTTCCTGGGTATTGATTCATGGGTGAGAGGGTCAACCGTTTCTTTGATGAAGTTATAAACACCTTCGCGGTAGGTTTGCAAGTATTGATTATAAACCTGCGTAATAATATTCTTGTCATCAACGTCAATGCCTTGTGTTTTATTATTATTGACATAGGCTTTGGAGATCACGTTGTCCTTGAGGTTTGCTTTATACCATTTTGCTAAAATAAGCGCTTGGTACATTTGACGCAAGGGTGCAAAGTTTTCTCCTTCATTAACTTCTTTCTCCAGGGCAGGGATAACTATTTCTTTTATAATCCTGGTGGAAAGATTGCTGGCTCTGTTGGTTTCTTGTGTCGTGACGGCAGGTAATCCATATTGTTCGATGGACTTACTTTCATGTGCCGCCATATAATCATGTTCAAGCATGAGTTTCAGAGAGCTTTTGATGACAAATACGGAGTTGACCCGGGCATTCTCATAGACGATAGCCTCGTCAGGCATGATCCAGACTTTATTAAAGGTATCGATGGGGATATCAATGGTGCCAAATTGTTCTTGGGCCTGTGCGTAAACTCTTTTCCAGAATTCTTTGCCTGGTTCGGATTCCGGGTACAGGGCTGTGGCCATGATTTGTTTTAACAGATAATCTTGTGCCAAAAGCGATGTGCCCATTGTTGTCTGACCAAACGACGGTGAGATAATGCGATTGTTTTCATAAGGTGATAAATTGACCCAGACTTCCTTGTCGGGTGTTGTCAAGGAAGCTAAAAAGTAAGCGATCTGCTTTTGACTTTCCTCTTTAAGTTGATTTTGGCTTAAATGAGCATCTCCTGTGTCGATGATAAAATCAAAGGCAAAAGGATTGTCAGGAAAGAATTTAATGCCTTTAATTGTAGAAGGATTGTACGGAGCTGACAATGTAACCATGCTGCCCACAGCCGGTAAGAATGTCGCCTGGGCATGAACTGGCGAGAGGATGGAAGTGATTGTAAAAGCAATAAGAATAATTGTTGAAACTATTTTACGCATGAGTTTAGTATTCGTTTAATTTTGAATGCAGTGAAAGATTGAATATTTTCATCATATTTATATCTGATGAAGCGAAGTATGCCATATAGAATATTAAAAAGCAAATCGGGGGGCGGATCTTGTTTCCAGGCACAAATCAGGTGCTGAATTTATAAGTAATGTGGATTGTGGAGAATTTAAGGTAATAAAACTTTCATTGAAAAATGGGAGATAAATCTATAGCAATGATTGGTATAAAGCGTGGGTTTTAGCGGCAATGGCGGCCCAGGAAAACTGATCTTCTGCCCGTCGTCGGCCAGCCTGCCCCATCTTGAGGCATAAGGCGGGATCTTTCATAAGAATATTGATCTTTTTTGCCAAGTCATGGCTGAATTTCTCCGGGTCTTTGGGTTCGTAGAAGCCGGGGGCATTGAATTCGAGGGGGACCAGGAACCCTGTTTTTCCTTCTTCTACGACTTCTTTGATGCCGCCAACGGCACTGGCCACGACGGGTGTCTGGCAGGCCATGGCCTCAAGATTGATGATACCGAAGGGTTCATATACAGACGGGCAGCAAAATACAGCCGCATGAGAATACAGCGCAACCTTGGTGGGGATGTCAACCATTTCCTGTATCCAGATAATACCTTTTCGAATTTTTCGGATAGCATTCAAAGATGCCTGCATTTCCGCCGCGATCTCAGGTGTGTCAGGCGCACCAGCGCACAGGACGATCTGGAAATCGGGGGACATATGTTTAATGGCATTGATAAGATGAACGATGCCTTTTTGACGTGTGATCCTGCCTACAAAGAGCACATAAGGTTGCGCGGGGTCAATTCCGCGTGATTTCAGGATTTCCGGATTTTTGGTGTGGGTGTATTCGTCAAGGTCGATGCCATTATGAATAATATGAATTCTTTTCGGATCAATGTTGAAGTGTTTAAGGATGTCATTTTTTGTGTCCTGGGATACAGCAATAACAGCATCGGCCATTTCAAGGGCTGTTTTCTCGACCCAGCAACTGAAATCATAACCTCCAGCCAATTGTTCGCGTTTCCAGGGGCGCAAGGGTTCCAGGGAATGGGTGGTGATCACCAAAGGGATTGAATAATTTTTTTTGGCCAGGATGCCGCCAAAATGTGTGTACCAGGTATGGCAGTGGACCAGGTTGGCATCAATGTTGGCGGTGTTAAAATCAAGGCAACGCTGCAACGCGCCGAAAACAGGGTGGAGTGGTTGTGGCATGGTATAAAATTTAGTATTAACGGGGTATCCCTTGGCCTGAAGCGACCCGTTGTCAAGGATTTGGTTGCCGAAGCAGCGCACGTCCAGAGTACAGATTTTAGCCAGTTCACGACTAAGGTAATCAACATGGATGCCGGCACCGCCATAAATGGCCGGAGGATACTCGTTTGTAAGGAATAGTATTTTCATTTTTGTCATATATTATCATCAAACCCGGATTGTGCAACATCCTTGATCGGGGATTATAAAACACAAAAGGATTAATTTTGTCGATATTTTTGAAGAATTGAGCACATATTTCAGGAATTCTATGTTTTTTAGGGCAGAGGGAACGGTCAATAGATCCTTACCCCTTTGATTGATTAACGTATGTTTCATTCGAAGCAATTTATCGAGATCGACTGGCGGAACAAGGAGCAGTCGTTGATTTAGATCGGGTTTTTTTTCAAGGGCCAGTTGCAACGG
>JAZDPD010000135.1:0-15807 GCA_043798045.1 Candidatus Omnitrophota bacterium
CTGACGCTGGTAATTCTTGAAACTCTCGCTATTCTTGAAATCAGAAGAATTCGTCCCATAAAGGATCATGTCGTTCCACATGAGCCAATCCTGCATGCTCTCATCTTCCTGGGTGTCACTCAGCTTCAATTTATCATTAGACTGAAGATATTTAACAAGTTCCTGATTCGCCATATTTAAAGAAAAAGCGGAACGCATGGCGGCTTTTTGAACGGGAGACATTTGCTTGGCAACCACATCACCGGCCTTGCCAATAACACCTGCCATGATCATCCCAACGCCGCCAGCGGCCAGGACAAGCAATGCTACTGCCATGAACCCACCAATCAATTTATTATTCAACGTAAGCCGCATATACCTGCCTCCTCTTTCCCTCTATATAAATAACACCCTTAAAAAACATACCCCGGAGCCTTGCATCAAGGCTCCGGGGAAAAACCACTACTGCCGGTTATTCATCACCAGCAACAAGCGCGTCACCAGGAAATTCCTTCTTGATATCCGCCGCTGTAACATCATAAATACCGCTGCCGACAATATAGGTCTCGCCGTCTTTTTCAACCTTGCTCACATAAGACACCTTGCTTGAGGCTTCGGTCTTCCCAGGCTTGGGCCAAGCATAAACAACCCACCCGGAACCATTTTCCATAGCCAGATCGGTCATATTCACAAAAAGATACGTACCCTTCGCATCTTTCATGTCAGCAACCGTCTTGCCATCCAAAGCCGGCTTGATCGGATGCATGATCATGACATTCTTTGAATCATGTACCCAGATATACCCTTCACCGTCTCCAAAACGAAACGCGCCAGCCGGATCCTTCAGTTTTTCAAAAGCCGCTGTTCCTTCTGCTTCAATCAACTTTGCCGCTTCCACAACCTTGTCTTTACACATGGTCGCTGTCAAAGGCTCAGCACATACTTTCCCGGCAAGCATAATGCCCATGCCAAGAACAACCCCGAATAATGCCAACTTTTTAATCATGTTCTTTCCCCCTTTATTATTAACCTTCAATGTTTGTTACACCAGTCCTTAAATAACTGTGGTGACTGATTTAACCACCTTATTTATTTCTTATAAATTTACTTCCGTAAAAACTTATATTTACATTAATGATATATTAATAATTTACATCTTCCGGAATTATAATCAACGTTTTTCTCCTATTTCTCTACATCAAATCAATGATGCCGGGAAGAACGTGATGCCTGGAATTCAAGGTATTTCCCGAACATAAGCCTGGTTTGCGCATCCAATGCCGGGAACGCGCTCAAGACTAAAATAAAAATAGGCATGAAAAGCCATTCAAAAACATGAAGAACCCTGCGCCAGACATTCCAGCCCTTTCCTTCTTTCGGTAAAAGCGACAGGCTTAAGACCATGCAAACAATAACACCCACCGATGCCAGACTGAATATGGTCCCTTTGATGCGCGGGGCTGTATAATATACAATACTTGAAGCAAATTCCCGGCTGGCAAAAACAGCCGGAAGCCAGCTGACAAACGTCAGTAAAAATGACCAGGTCGCCCAGGAAACAAAAGTATCCAGAAGTTTCAGACCATGAACAAATTTCTGCCCCCAGGGCATGGGACTGGGTTTCAGGAACGCGCGCATGACAATGGGAAAATTCTCCACCCCCCAGGCCCAACGCCGCTTCTGCCGGTAAATATTAACCAGCGTCCTGTGCCAATTTCTGCCGGAAGCAATATCCATGGAAACCATGGTATACATGGGAACAACACGGTAATGGCCGTCAAAATGAATGAGCGCCTTCCAGAAAATGGCGGAATCATCGGAAATCACATCAACCGGCCAAAAACCAACCTCCGTCAGCGCCTGAAACCCCATGCTATGGCTGGAAAACGTCACCAGCTTGCGAGGGTTGGTGGCCTCGATCATCTGGAAAAATGATGTCCCCACGTCCATGACCCGGGCAAAACTCGGCGCCTGCCAGATATTATTATGATAAACCGGGATCGGCTGATAACTGGCCCTGTTCCGGTCAGGGGTCATCAGGAAATGATACGTCAGGCAACTCAAATAATCAGCCGTGGCAATGGTGTCGGCATCAAAACAGGAGACAATGATATTCTCCGTCAAAATCTTATGCTGTTCAAAAATTTTGGCCGCAATCTTGGCGGCATACGTGCAATTGGCCCCTTTCACCCGCGCCTCACCCGGCAGATTCCCCGGATGAACCACCAGCTTCAGATCCCAGAAAGATTCCCGGTATTGTGCCCGGATCGCGGCCATGTCTTCCTTAACCACATCATGTGCCGCCTCTTCCAGCGCAATAACAACAAAAACCCTTTTGGCAGGAAATCCTCCCGATACCATGCCGCGGATGCCCGGCTCCACAACCTCCCGTCCCTCCCGCAGCACAGGAATAATGACCAGATGAAAAATTTCGGTTGATCGCGGCGGGCGTGACCCGCTTTTCTGCAGCGCTTCAAGGTGCTGGCGCTGCAGCCAGCATGAAAGACGCTCACCCCATCCTTTCATATCTTTGACAACCGGGAAGTTCCTTAAATAGTTATCCAGATCATCAATCCCGCGGATCCTCTCCATCCAATCCGTCCCGGAATCCGCCTTGAGGCGCACATACGAAATAATAAGGAAAATATTCATATAAAAAAGCCGCATGACCCAGAAAAAGATAAACGCAATCATAATAACCGCCGCCATCAAGGGATAATAAAACGATAACACCGACATGCCGATGATGATCCCCCAGCTTAAGGCACCCGGAACAATTTCAAAGAACCGCTCCAGGCCATGTTCTTTTAACGTAAGATTATGGCGCGTATAATTAAATTTCATCGCGCGGGCTCCTTCTTTGGCCCCAAATCCAGAGAATACAAATAACCATCCTGTTCCCCCAGAAAATACAGCCTGGATTTTAAATCCGTATAAAATATAGCCGTCCCATCACGGCAGGAAGCCACCTGATCCACATGCGCCATACCCTGGGACTGCGGTTGCAGCAAAAATATCTTATTCCCGTCACGAAAGACAATATGCGCCCCGTCAAAAGCCCAGAAACACTGCCTGATATCGCGGCCTTTCCTGTAAACCCACCGGATTTGAGGACTTACAAACCGGCCCTCCGCTCTCCTGGCAGAATTTCCTGCCTCAGCCATATCCAGAATGCCAACAGCATGCTGCGTCCACACCAGAAGCCGGTTGTGCGATGCATTATACTGCAGGCTGACAGGTTCATCACCGACCAAAGGAGGAAACGGCCATCCGGCAATCACAAATCCCCGGCTGCCGGAAAACGCCACCACGTCCCCTCCCAGAGGGAAAATTTCATAAAAATCTTTTTCACGGTCAAAAATACCAGCCAAATCATGGCTTTGCAGCACAACTTTAGGCTCATTCCTGCTTGGGGAAACTGTAACCAGCGCATCATCCCTGTCAATGACATACAGCTGATCATGAGATATCCCCCAACCTCGGATATCTTCAACAAACCGCGGATACAATGCCACCGCAGAAACATCCAGACGATTAATATACCCATGATGCAGTGTGAAAACATGCTCCTTCTCATCCGCCTCCCAAAAAAACTGCAAAGGCCTCTCGGGCACAAGCTTGGTAATCTCCCTGAACTCGGGGGCATCTCCCGTTAAACGGACCTGCCAGTATTTCTGATCCCACAAAGGGCCTGCCGCCATCACCAAGTTACGACTTTCATCTCTTGAGAAAACAGCTGACACATGAAGGCCCGACAAACCAGACCCCGGCGGCAGCAAGGCAACGGCACGCATTTTCTTCCCGTCATAATACGCATAATCATTCAGCCGGTCGCTTTTTGACAACAGGAAATATTCCGCCCCCCGAACCGGCATCAAGCTGGTATAAACCTGCGGCAAAAGCAGCTTGATCCTGAAATAATCCGGAATAAGCACAATCTTCTCAAACGCGGCTGCTTTCCCATTAGATACTTCAACCGTCTGCGTCCATGGCTGATACCCCTGCAGCATAAGCCGAACAGTATATGTTCCCGGAAGAAGATCGTGGATCGTGGTCGGGGTTTTATCTTTAAAATGGCTCTTTTCAAGGAAAACCTGGGCATCAGGAGGGATCGTCTCAAGATAAATGATGCCCGTTGATACAAGCTTTTCTTTCAACGGATCAACAACATACCCCAGGCTGTACAAAATTAAAAGCGGGCACAGAATCAAATAAGCTGCCAGGAATATATAAAAAACAATTTTCCTGATTATTTCCATACAGACTCTGCCCATTCATCAGCAACTAAAACAATTTCAGGCGGTCTTGTCATGGCAGAGTAACCCCTCAAACCCGTATCCGGCTTTTCGAGGCGCGAATTCAATGACTTCATAGGCGGCTGCTCCCTCAACAGAAAAAGGATCCTGGCGCAGTATTTCTTCAATTTCTCCCCGACTACGGCCATGTGCCAGAATAACGCCCCCTTCCCTGGGAACACGAGGACCTGAAGCCACAATAATCCCGGCCGCATACTGCTCATCCAGAAAGCGAACATGCGCGGACAATAAACGGTCAATATCCGCGATCGGTTTTGTATATTTCACCAGAATAACAAACATGCAAAGCCCCTCTCATTTATTTATAAGCTTTTATAAATTCAAGCTTCTTCAAGACGAAATGCGCCTAACCACAGAAGAATCTTAAATACCCCGGGGCAGACGGACCGTAAAAGTTGTCCCTTGCCCGGGAACGCTGTCCACAGATATCTCCCCTTTATGCTTCTCGATAATGGTATACACCAATGACAACCCAAGGCCCGTACCCTTGCCCACCGGTTTTGTCGTGAAAAACGGCTCAAAAATACGCCGGCGCACCTCTTCGGTCATCCCGGCACCGGTATCCGTGATCTGAATAACAACGGCATCCTCCTCCATCGAAGTCCTGATCGTGATCTTACCGTTTTCCTGAATGGCATGGACCGCATTCACAAACAAATTCAGGAACACCTGGCTCAATTGCTGGGGAAAACAATAGATCCGGGATATATCCCCGTATTGCGTCACCACCTCCGCCTTAAACTTGATATCATTCCAGGCAATGTCCAGCGCCGACTGGATGATCTCATGGATATCCGCATCCTCCCAATACCCCTCATCCGTGTGGGAAAAATTCTTAAGATTCGTAACAATGGTTTTAATCCTGGACATTCCGTCCAAAGACTGTTTTAACAGATGCGGAAAATCCGCGATAATCGCTTCCACATGATTATTCTCCCTGTATTCCGCGAGAGCATCCAACATCTGCATCGACTGTTCCGTCTTCAAACCCTCAAGGTACGCCTCAACCTGTGCGTATTCCTTAAACAATCCGCTGATCTTGTCAATATACTCCTGCACCACCGAGAGGTTGCCCATCACAAAAGCCGCCGGGTTATTGATCTCGTGTGCCACGCCTGCTGCCAATTGGCCGACGGTTGCCATTTTCTCCACCTGCAGCAACTTCTCCTGTGTTTGCTTCAATTCCTTGAATGCCGACTCAATCTTTGACAACATTTTGTACAATTCCATCTCCGAAATAGCCAGCTCTTCCTGGCATCGCTTCAATTCTTCTGTCCGCTCTTCCAATTGTTTTTCAAGCGCATCCTTGACAACTTTTACCTGGAAATCCTTCCTGTGGACCGTCAGATAAACCATGGTCTGGTTTAAAAGCTGATAGGCTATTTCACCGAAAGTAACAGGCCCGACGATGCCGCACGAAGTCTTCCCTTCGAATTCAGAATAAATAAAATTCAGGATGCAGTTGCAGCAAAACAGAATGTTGCCGTCATCCCGCGGAACCTGTTTCAGGAAATCCTCGACATAATTTGAAATCGGAACAGCCTGCCGGTATTGAATTCCTTTAAAAAGCGGGGCATAAAAGCTGACGGAATGATTTTCCTTATCAACCGCCTGGAAGCTGACATTAATATTCGCTCCGCAATAATTTGCCACCAGCGGCAGCTTGAGATCAAGGTTGCGCTCCAGAACATAATCAACGAAATTAACACGATTCCCATTAACCAGAACCTCTTTGACAGCAAAGCCGTCTTCCAGGACCTCAATGGTGTCGCCGTTACCCTGTGAAAAAATATTCACAATATCCATCTCGCATACCATGCCCGGCGAAAGGGTGCAGCGCATGACCATGGCTTTCTTATCCGATAATTCACCCGTTAAGCCATTGATGACCTTGGGTGATTTCGTCCCCAAGTCTGACAGATGAACACCTGAAACCCACCCCACCACCGGACTCACGCCAAAACTCTGGTATCGCGGAGCATTGAGCGCAAAGGAAAGGTGCACGGGGCTTGTGGCTGGAAGGATCAAGAAACTGAAACCTTCCCGGGGCGTATCAATATAAATATTTCCAATATCCGTTTCATCATACGCGTGGATCTCAATGCTTTGAATATAATCCGGAAATTCCGTCACCAAAACCCGGTCTTCCGAAACAATGCCCCCTTCGGGTGCAATAAAATAAGGGATCGTCCCGCCGATCCAGTTTCCCGGCGGTATTTGCCTGAGAAGTTCCTCATTGCCAGCCACCAAAAATGCCTTGCCGCTTTTAACCAACAACGCCGCTTCGGCAACACTGGTCATATGCGATCTTAATCCGTCGTCGATCTTGTTAAACTTCTTCAAATCCTTCTGCACCGAAGGCATGCCCTGATTTCTTTCGAATATGTTATAAAGTTCATTCGCCAGCTGCGATAAATTGGAAGGCGAGCTCTTGAGTTTGAACCTGGCAAAACCAAGAAATATCTTTACGGCAAAGAATTCGAAAACAATTTCTTTCTTTCCTGAAACTATCTCGGCCCAAATCGGATCTGTCCGCTGCGGTATGATCATCCTGAAATCCTTTCTTCACACATGGCCAATGGGCGGCATCTGTTGATGATTGGCTAACGCCCTGGCCTTGTCTTTACGGCTCATGCGATGCCCTTTTACCGGTGCCTGACCTGTTACCCGCGGCAAGGCCTCACCGGTCAGTTCAAATCCCGGAACCTGTTCCCGGGGCAAACGCTGGTGTATCCGTTTTTCAATCAATGCAAAATGCGCCACATCCTCATGCCCGATAAATGACACGGCCACACCGCTTAACCCCGCACGCGCGGTCCTTCCGATACGGTGAATATAATCATTGGGCGAGCGCGGCAAATCATAATTCACCACATACGCCAGCTTCTCGATATGAATGCCCCGCGCCATGATATCCGTCGCCACCAGGACCTTCACCGTCCTGACCTTGAAATCATGGAGCGCCAGTTCCCGTTGCGCCTGGGTCATCCCGCCGTGCAATGACGTGGCCAGAATACCGGCTTTCCTTAATTTAACCGTCAACACATCCGCCCCCTGAACCGTCGCCACAAACACCAGCACATGACCCCACCCTTCCGTCATGATCAAATGCCTCAATAGCGGGCCGCGGTTGGTACGGTTAACCACAATGGCGCGCTGCTGGATACGGTTTACCGTCGGAATATCATCCTGGACTTTAACAGTTACAGGATCACGCATGAATGGCTGCATCAACGTCAAGACCGTATCGGGCATGGTGGCTGAAAACAATACATTCTGCCGCCGTAGCGGCAATGTGGCAAGAACCTCCTGCAATTCCTGTGCGAATCCCATATCAAACATCTTGTCCGCCTCATCAACCACCAAAAGCTTGAGCGCCGCCAGATCAAGCACCTGGCGCCTGGCCAAATCCAGCAAGCGCCCGGGTGTAGCCACGGCTATATCCGCCCCATGATGCAAATTCCTGACCTGCAAATCAATATTCAACCCCCCGATCAAAAGGATCACACGCGGCGGACGCGCCAGGTTCCTTCCAAAGATTTTCACCACATCCGCCACCTGCCGCCCCAACTCACGTGTCGGTGTCAAAATAAGAACCTTGATGGTTTTGCGCAAAGATTCGGGTGAATCCTCAACCAGCTGCAAGGCCGGCAGGACAAAACTGGCGGTTTTCCCGCTGCCAGTCTTGCTCTGCGCCAGCAAGTCCTGCCCTTTGAAGATAACCGGAATAGCCCGTGCCTGAATATCCGTCGGTATTTCATAACCGGCCAACGCCACGGCACCCAACAAGTCTTTACATAAACCTAATTGTTTAAATGACATAATCAAAGGATATGACACCGGTATAAGCGTACAATGAATTTAACATGTGGTATTTTACCTTAAACAAATAACCCTTGCAACTTATTCAATGGCAAGGGGTTTCGAAAAACCATCAGTCGTTTACATTCTTTGTAGAATGTATCCCAAAGACACGCCGGAAACCAACAACCAAAGCCATACCCCCTGCATCACCGGCCTGAAGCCAACCGTTTTTAATGTGGTTGGCGAGAGCCCGGTACCGATCAGAAAAAGAGTCACGGTCAACCCTATCCTGGCAATAGTAACCACACCGGAATAAACCGGCTGGTAGGCGGGCCATAAACTCACCACAAGCGAAGCACCGACAAAAGCCAGAATGAAATATGGAAAAGAAATCCTGGCATCCTTCTTTTTTAAGACAATGGCGGTGATCAATGCAACAGGGATGATCCATAAAGCCCTGGTCAGTTTAACTGTCGTAGCGGTCTTCAAAGCTTCTGTGCCATAATGAGCCGCTGCCCCGACCACAGAACTTGTATCATGGATCGCGATCGCCGACCAAAGTCCGAATTGATGATCTTTCATACCTAAAACATGCCCCAACCAGGGAAACACAAAAAGCGCAACGGCATTAAGGATAAAAATGGTCCCCAATGAAACAGCGACTTCTTTCTCATCTGCTTCAACCAAAGGTGCCACAGCGGCAATCGCGCTGCCGCCGCAAATGGCGGTTCCCACCGACACAAGAAAAGATGTTTTTCTGGCAACAGACAGCCACCGGCCAATGAAATACCCGGCGGCCAATGTTCCGGCAATAGAAAAAAAAGTAAAACCGACACCACTTTTGCCGGCAGAAACCACTTCCGTAAAATTCATGCCGAACCCAAGGCCGACCACCGATGCCTGAAGCAAATATTTCACCGCCCTGGCCTGATGCTCTTTATAAGGATTCCCCAAGGTCATGGCCAAAGCCAACCCCAGCATCAGTGCCAACGGCGGGGACGACCACGGCGTGAAACAAAAGATCAGGACGAACCAAAAGATTAATTTTGAAATCTGTTCTTTAAACACTTAGAAACCCCTTACCTCAAGAACCCCATCTTATCCGTATTGTTAATGCAAAAAATCATGCCCTGCGGAAAATTCAGAATATCTTAACATGATTACCTTCCCCCCTGATTACGAATATATATGAACCTATACGGCAAAGACATCCTTTTTTAATAAAATATTACCCCGAATTATAAAAAACGAAGGCCCGTGCATCAACGAGATGAACGGGCCCTGCCGACAACACATTCTTTATTTATTTTATTACAGAAGAACTGCTGCTAAAAGATGAATCCGGCCCGCCGGAAGGCATGTGATCCGGTTTGCAGGCGAAATATTTCTTATCCGGTGTGTACGAACAAACACCCGTTCCAGGTCCCGCCTGACAAGCATCCCCCTCCGCTTTCCCGGAACACGCCGTGATCGCTTCCTGAGGGATCTCTTTTTTCCCCCCACCCGGCCCGCCCTGCGGCGGCTTTCCCATCCCCTGGCCATCGCCGGCCAAAGCCATGGTCGTTAGCCCTAAAACCAACAATACTCCCAACAAATATTGACGCATACCCCCTCCTTTTAGAATTGAATAAAACATCTCATCTATTTGGACACGCACCCGGATAAAAAAGTTACGCTTGTATGAAACAATTTCTTTATAGCTGAAGAAAATAAAAAAACCCGCCTATTATCCACCGACGGGCCTTATCACATAAGCCTATGCACGACCAAAACATCAACGCTGGGAGACTCCCAGCAAGCCTGCAATCCTTTCCTGCAAACCCTTGATCCCGATATCCTTTTTTGAACTGACCCAGAAGATATCACCAACATCCTTCCCGATCCTGGAAGCAATCTTCTTCTTTTTCACCTCAAGCTCTGCCGATTTAACCTTATCGATCTTGTTAACAATGATACTGAACGGGAATGCGTGATGGGCCAGCCAGCCGATCATCAACATATCCAGCTTTGTCGGCCCGGCCACAGCATCCACCACCACAAATATCATGCCCAGCGTCACCCTGCTTTTCAAATACGCTTCGATCATCGGGCCCAGCTGCTCTTTATCAGACTTGGACCCCACCGCATACCCATAACCGGGCAAATCAACAATCCAGCGGTAAGGCCTTACCTCATAAACATTGATGGTCCTGGTCTTTCCAGGCACAGGGGAAACATAGGCCATCTTTGTTTTAAGGCACAACGCATTAATTAGACTGCTTTTGCCGGCATTGGAACGCCCCACAAAAGACACCTCAGCATCACTCTCGCCCAGCTTTTGCGCATCGGTTTCCGTCATTAAATGTTTGGTCGTGCGCAACATCGGATGAATAGCCCCCATCACCTTAAAGTTTAATCATAAATCCTTGCTATTACCATAACACAAAAGACCGCCAAGGCCAACAACCCCTCCATCCGTAATATCATTAATCGTTCCCTCTGAACCATTGCATAAAAACAACCAGTGATTCAGAAATGAAAAAACCCCCGGACATATTTCTCGCCCGAGGGTCTAAATCAAACAACCTTTACAACACCGTTAATCAACGCGAATATCAATGGATTTTGGCTTCGCTATTTCAGTCTTGGGCAAAGAAAGCTCCAAAACCCCATCCTTATACTGGGCCTTTATCCTTGCCTGATCCACCACCTGCCCCAAATTAAGCGAACGCACAAACCGTCCGTAAGAACGTTCCACCTTATGCCAATCCCTTTCTTTCGTTTGTATGTCGGGCTTACGTTCACCTTCAATCGTAAGAAGCCCGTTCTCACAGGAAACCCGAATATCATCTTTCTTCAAGCCGGGTAAATCCGTCTTGATAATGAACTGATCCTTATCCTCCAGCACATCCATCGCCGGGAACCAACCCCCTCTGTTATTAACCAATGCCTTTTCCATGGCCGGGAAAAACGATCCGAAAAAGAAATCATCATTAAAAACATCCCCCCTGCGATCTGCTTCTTTTTCTCTCCAAGGTATTAACGTCATAACAGCCTCCTTCTTTTTGGCACTCAACCATATTGAGTGCTTATTTATGTTTAAAAAAATATATGAGCCCTTGCCCATAAACATTGTTAGCACTCTACCTATCTGAGTGATAATTTACCATAGACTATTTTTCTGTCAAGTATTTTTTGATAGCACTGCCTAAATACCCCCCATCCCTCCGCACCGCGATCAATGTCAGGAACATATCCCAATGACGTTCCTTAATAAACATCCTTTGCCGCCCCATCCTCACCACAACAACATGAGCGCAAGCGATTTCTTGACAGATCGGCTTGATGATATATAGTTTCAGGGATATTTTTACAGAATACTTAACACGTTATTAAACGGCGCCTTCATTGGGCGCAGGAAAAACAGGCCCTGACATTGGATACCAGCGACCAGATCAAACATGAAGCCTCCCGGCGAAGGACCTTTGCCATCATTTCTCATCCGGATGCGGGCAAAACAACGCTGACAGAAAAGCTGCTGCTCTACGGCGGAGCCCTGGACCTGGCCGGATCTGTCACATCCAAGAAAAAACAGCGCGAAACAGCCTCTGACTGGATGGAACTGGAGAAAAAACGCGGCATTTCCATTTCTTCCACCGTACTGCAATTCGATTACGACAATTTCCGCCTGAACCTGCTGGACACCCCGGGGCATAAAGATTTCTCGGAAGACACCTACCGTGTTCTTATGGCTGTTGATGCGGTTATCATGGTCATTGATGCCGGTAAAGGCATTGAAGGACAGACACGCAAATTATTCGAGATTTGCCGCAAACGGAATATTCCCATTTTTACCTTCATGAACAAACTTGACCGTCCGTCCATGTCTGCCCTTGAACTCATTGACCAACTTGAAAAAGTTCTTCATATCCACGCTTTTCCAGTCAACTGGCCCATGGGTAACGGCCCTGATTTTAAGGGTATTTACGACCGGCTGAGCCAAGAGGTACACCTGTTTGAACGCGTTTCCGCCGGAGCTTACAAGGCCCCTGTCACGGTACACGATCTTTCAGATTCTTTTGTTAAAAACATCCTGCACGATGACATTTACCACGCCGTCGTCGAAGAACTGGAAATGCTCAATATCGCGCAGGAAGGTTTTGATATCAACGCTGTCCTGGCAGGTAAAACAACACCCGTATTCTTCGGAAGTGCTGCCAATAACTTTGGCGTTGAACTTCTGTTACAACGATTCCTTGAATATTCAACAGCACCAACACCCAGAACAACCAACAAGGGTGTGATCCCGTTGGATCATCCTGATTTCTCCGCCTTCATTTTCAAAGTCCAGTCCAACATGAATCCGTTGCACCGTGACCGCATTGTTTTTGCCCGGATCTGTTCGGGCCGGTTCTACCGCGATATGACCATCTACCACCAGCGTGCCAAACGCCCTATCAGGCTTTCCGACTCTTTCTCCATTTTCGGACGCGACAGGTCAATCATGGCCGAAGCCTATCCGGGGGACATCCTGGGATTTGTCACAAAACTGGATTACCGCATCGGCGACACCATCAGCACAGATCCTGAACTTGTTTTTAACGAGATACCGCGTTTTGCGCCGGAATGTTTTGCTTACCTGCACAACTCGGCGGCCTCCACCTATAAACCATTCCGTAAAGGCATGGATCATTTGCTGGCTGAGGATATTGTCCAGACTTTCACCATGTTAAGAGGCGCAGGGATGCCGGTTTTAGGCGCTGTGGGCCCTTTGCAATTTGAGGTGCTGCAATACCGCCTGAAAGATGAATATGGAGGTGCATCACGACTTGAAATCCTGCCCTTTAAAGTTTTACGCTGGGTGGCTGAACCTTTTGATGAAGAAACATTGAAACAAACACAATCCAATGAAGTGGCCCTGGCCAAAGACAACCAGGATCGACTGGTCATTCTTTTTCAAAGCGACTGGTCGTACAACTACTACATGCGGCGCTTCCCGGACATCAAACTCCTGGATTCACCCGCCAATCAAAACCAGAACAACATAAAATCATAAGGAGATCACATGTCCGTCATGGCCCAAGCCCGTCACATTTTAGTTCCCACCGCACAGGAATGCCTGTCTTTAAAAGAACAGATTGAAGCTGGTGCCAAATTTGAAGACATGGCCAAGAAACACTCCCAATGCCCGTCGGGCGCTAACGGTGGTGCTTTAGGGAAATTCTCCAAAGGACAGATGGTTCCTGAATTCGATACCGTCGTATTTAGTGCTGAAGTGAACAAGGTGCATGGCCCGGTCAAAACCCAGTTCGGGTATCACCTGATCGAAATCACCGCACGCGGATAATCCCACGCAGCACGGGAATGACCCCGCGTCAGGCACTGAGTACAAAACGCTGAAACATCTTGACCGATGCTACTGACAGCGCCGGGGACCTTGGTAAGGCCCCCAGGCGCATCAGTACGCTGTTGATTTCAACCGGATGCAATTCGATCCGCTGCAAAATGATCCCTTGCACCGGCAAACTCTCCAGCGGATGATCCTTGAAAAATACCTGTGTCTGTCCCTGGGCATTCAACCGCGGTTCCAGCCATCGCCCTGTTAAATTAATACCACCATCACGCGGCAGCTCTGACGGAGCCTGATCAGCTGCAGAAACCACATATTCACCTTTAAGCAATGTATCTGTAACGACAACCTGTGCCTTTAAAGGCGGCTCCCTGTCCGGCACATGAGCGCCCTGACGCACGGCTTCCCGAGAAGCCTCCCCGCGGCCAACCGTTGCTTGCAACTGATCCTCAATACCCAAGGACAATGGTTTATGAACAACCCTGGCCAACCAATCTGAAAACTGCCTGGCCACGCCAATCACCGGAGACGCGGTTGTATGCACACCGGTGCGCGAATACGTCCAGGCCTGATTCCAGGCTTGCCAGACAAACCCTCCCAGCTTCCATGTGGTGGCCCAGCGAAATGCTTCATTAAAAAGCACTTTATACGCAATCATTCTTCCAAAAGGATCAAAAGAAACCGCGTTAAAGCGCTCGACCAATGCCGACGCCCCCTGTAATGCTTTTTGCTCGCCCAGATTGATATGATGATCCGAAGCATCAAGATCATTCAGTTCACCGCGCCCCAGGGAATACACCTCCGCCCCGCCAATGCCTGTGTTGGGAAAATAACGGCTGAGCCATCCCGGCAAAATACTGTTCACCACACCTTTGGCCTGTTTCATGGCACGCCTGGTTTCATCGGCTGCCTCTTTCTGGGCAGGAAGGCCAAAAAACAACAGCGTTCCCCGACGGATACGATGCCCGAACCGGGCCACAAAATGATCCCGCGGATTACCGCCGTGCACATCAACATCCATACTGCCCAAGGCCAGCGCCGAAAGCTTGGAGACCAGCTGCTCGGTCGTTTGATGCAGCATGGGCATATCACCAATCACCATGGTCGGGCGTCCCAACCGGGCATAAATACTGCGACCGCTGAAAAATTGACGATAAAGGTACGTTGTGGCAAACCATCCCATGAACATGGTGATCAGGAAATCCGACGTATGAACAGCAAACGCCAGCGGGCCTGAAAAGGCCGCACCGATGCCGGAGAATCCGGGATACCAATAAGGGGCTAACCACTGAACAATATTATCCACAGGTGCCCCGAACCAGAAAATTCCCAGGACAAACGCGCGCATGAAAATATTGCTCACCAGGGGCGTTTCCGCAATGGTTTTCCCCAGAGACCGCGCATTCATTTGCAGTTGCTGATAAACACCGGAAACAACCGCCCGGCCATCAGCACTGCGTCCGGTTAAACTTTCCGCCTCCGCAACCATGCCCACACGTAAATGGGCAAGATCCGCCAGATCTTTTTCTTCAAGACTTAACCCCCAGGGCCTGGATTTAGGAAAAATAGCCTTCATTTCTTTGGCGGCTTCCAGAACAAGATTAACCATATGTGCATGCAAAGACGCCTCAGCCACGGTCGATGCTTCGGCCGGAAAATATCTTCCCGTCACAAAGATTCGCCTGGAAAAAGGCGCATCGGGCATCAATTTCTGTCCCAGGGACATGCCCAGCAAGGTGTCAATACGCCCGGTCATCGCAAAAATATTCCCGGGCATCACACGTTTCAAAAGCTCCAGAGCCCCTTTGGTCGGAAACGTGGCCCCGGACTTGCTGATAAACATCCCCACACTACGCTGGCCCAAACCTTCCAGGCCGCCCAGTTTCATGATCTTGTTCGTCGAATTTGTTTTGACCACCATCTGGGGAAATAAAATCTTCCACATATCCCGCATATTTTCAGCCAGCCACAACGGGATCTCATAACCGAATATCCCCAGATCAATATCCCCGGAAGTCAACACCGGCCCCTCGTCAATATCCAAACGGATGGCAGGCTCGTCCTTTTTCTGACTCCGCTGCTTGAGTGCCAAGGTTTCTTGACGGATGGTCGCCTGCTCCTGTTGCCATGTGCGTAAGAAAGCCTCATTGCCCTGCAGTAATGTATCAACAACACGGGCCATTTCATCATCCATCAACTGGACAAGCACTGCATCAACCTTTTCCTTTTCCCTGAAAAGACGCGAATTGTAACTCATAGTGCGACAAAAATAAGCTTTAAGATCAATTGTTACCCTGCAAGCATTCCTTTGCCATTTCATTCGCCGTCTTGTAACCCAGAATCTTTCTGGGATAATTATTCATCCAGTCCTGAATCCAT
>JAZDPD010000136.1:0-3775 GCA_043798045.1 Candidatus Omnitrophota bacterium
CTTCAACGTAGTTTTTAAGCTCTGTTGTCTCTATGCGACGGTCGATACCCGCTTTTGCTCGCTCTTCAGCACCCGTCTGTGTATGTATAACGTACCAGTCCATGATTCCCTATCTGATGATGATATTCATTCCCCTTGAGAGGAGAAGATCTGTCGTTGTAATGAACAACCCCAGGCAAATGGCACTGATCAGAACAATCCATGTCGCATTGATCAGATCCTTACGCGAAGTCCAGGAAACTTTCTTTAATTCAACCAGTACTTCAGTAATAAATGTTTTAATTTTTATAATCATAATATTAACAGGCCAGGTAGGATTCGAACCTACAACCTACGGTTTTGGAGACCGACGCTCTACCAATTAGAGCTACTGGCCTAAAATTTAACCAATAAACCGCAGCCTACCTTACTTCTTCATTTCCTTGTGCGGTGTATGCTTCTTGCAAAAAGGACAATATTTCTTAAGCTCAATACGCTCCGGCTTTTTCTTCTTGTCCTTCATGCCGGAGTAATTGATCCTTTGACATTCTGTGCACTGGAAGTGGATGATCTCTCTCATAAATCCTATCTTATGTTGAACCGGTATCTGGAGCCCTCGACCGGGATTGAACCGGTGACCTCGTCCTTACCAAGGACGTGCTCTACCAACTGAGCTACAAGGGCAGACAAATGAAGCAAAAGTATATCCGCACGGTCTGCTGTTGTCAAGTAAATTAAAAACAATTTATTCCATGGCGAGATTCGGAATCCATCTTCCGACGGAAGGACTATTCAAGTCTAAGGAATCGCCGCTTACCCACCCTAAGAACACCTGCCACCGGAACCCATTTTTCATCCGTGACCGGCTGTCCTTCAAAACTGACCGCCCCCTGCTTGATCAGGCGGCGCGCTTCGTTCTTGGAGGGTGACATCTTTGTCATTACAAGGATGTCGGCAAGAGGCATAACACCCCCTGCCAGCGCATAAACTTGAACATCGTCCGGGACCTGCTTGTGCGCAAAAACATTTTCAAAGTGTTCATGTGCGTCCCGGGCAGCGTCGGTTCCATGAAACTGGCGTACGATCTCACCGGCCAGCCTCATCTTCGCCTCCTTCGGATGCATCTGACGGATGAGCGCAAGGTCTTCATCTGTCAAAAGCTCGAAGTATCTGATCATCAAAACATCGCTGACGGACATCACTTTGCCGAAAATTTCACGCGGCGGTTCGTTGATGCCGATATAATTGCCCAGCGACTTGGACATTTTCTGAACACCATCCAGACCTGCCAGCAGAGGCGTCAGCATCACGCCCAGCGGCGACTGGCCGAAAGCTTCCTGGATCTGGCGACCCATCAGAAGATTAAACTTCTGATCAGACCCTCCCAACTCCACATCAGCCTTCAAATGCACCGAATCATACCCTTGCAATAACGGGTAAATAAACTCCAGGAGGCTTATCTCCCGTCCCTCATCAAATCGTTTCTTAAAATCAGCCCTGGCCAATGTCTGCGCCACCGTTGCATGTGCCGTCAACTCCATGAACTCCTGAGCACTGAAAGCGCCAAACCAATGACTGTTAAACACCACGTCAGTCTTTTCAGGATCAAGGACCTTAAACACCTGTTCTTTATACGAAGTGGCATTGCGTTCAATATCCACGCGCGTCATCTTCTTGCGCAGCTCATTGCGCCCGGTAGGATCCCCCACCTGAGCCGTAAAATCGCCAATCAGAAAAACAACACGATGCCCCAAATCCTGAAACTGGCGCATTTTTCTTAAAAGAACAACATGCCCCAAATGAATATCCGGCGCCGTCGGATCAAACCCGGCCTTGACAACCAAAGGCTTGTCATTGACCGAGCTTTGCACAAGTTTCTGCTGCAGCAACTCGGCACTAATGATTTCCGTTGCGCCACGTAAAAGAACACGTGAAACTTCCTGGATATCCATATCTGTTCCGAACAACTTATGAAACGCGCGCGCTGACGCCGATCTTCATCTGCTCAACATCAACCTTGATCACCTTGACACAGATCTTATCGCCAGCCTTAAGCTTGGCAGCCTCATCCTTCTCAATCTCGGAAGAATAAATAAGCGCTTCAATATCGTCTTCAAGCTTCACAAAAACGCCAAAGTTTGAATTCATAATAACGACCGCATCCACAACCGTATCAATCGGGAATTTGCGGGCAATCTCGCTCCAGGGGTTCGCCTGAAGCTGCTTCAAGCCAAGCGTGATCTTACGATTCTTGCCATCCACCGCGATCACCACAACCTCAACCTGCTGGCCCTTCTGGATGATCTCCTGAGGATGATTGACCTTTTTGGTCCATGACATGTCAGAAACATGGATCATGCCCTCAAGCCCATGCTCAAGCTCAACAAACGCCCCATAATCAGCAAAACCACGAACAGCCCCCTTGACACGCGCATTAACCGGGAATTTATCCTCGGCCTTAAGCCATGGATTATCCTCAAGCTGCTTCATACTGAGGGAAATACGCTTAGAATCCTTATCCACATTGATGATCTGAACCTCAACCTGCTGTCCGACTGTGAACATTTCCTGCGGATTGACCATCTTCTTCTGCCAGGTAATCTCGGAAGCATGCAACAAACCTTCGATCCCCTTATCAATTTCAACAAACACGCCATAAGGCATGATATTAACGACCTTACCCTTAATGACCGTACCTGTGGGATACTTGTCATAAACACCTTCCCAGGGATTGGCCGTGATCTGCTTAAGACCCAGGGAAACCTTTGAATTATCCTTATCAAAATCAAGGATAATGACTTCCAGCCGTTCGCCAAGGCGTACAATCTCTGACGGATGGCTAATACGGGACCAACTCATGTCCGTAATATGCAACAAGCCGTCAACACCACCGAGATCAATGAACGCACCAAAATCCGTAATCCCCTTGACCACGCCGGCACGACGCTGGCCCTTTTCAAGCTTGGCCCAAAGGACTTCACGGTTCTCTTCACGCTCTTTCTGCACAACTTCACGACGGGAAAGAATCAGGTTGCGGCGCTGCTTGTTCATCTTGGCGACCATGAACTTGTAACTGCGCGCCATAATATCATCGTTATGGAAACCTTTAAACGCGGACAAAGACATGGGCAAGAAAGCCTCAACGCCCTGGATATCCGCAATATAACCACCCTTAACAATGCGGATCACGCGACCATCGACCACATCGCCCTCATTAATAACGTCAGCAATCTTCTGCCAACCTTTCATTTTCTCGGCCTTACCATGAGAAAGGATTAATTTGCCATCCTCATCTTCAATGTTCTCAATAAGAACATCAATGACCTGGCCGATTTCAACGGCTGCAGGATTGCGGAACTCAACCAAAGGTACAAAACCTTCAGATTTAAAACCAATGTCAACAATAGCTTCCGTATTGTTCTTGGCAACAATCCTTCCCTGAACGATTTGCCCCTCGGCAAATGTCTTGAGAGTACTGTTGTACAATTCTTCCATTATTGATTTCTGGGATTCACTCATGATAGGACTTCCTTCGCTTCTGTTATGATGTTTAACACTTCTTGCCGTCTCAACAGCCTCTCTGTCAATGGCAAGGAGCATCAATTATCTTGATAACACCCTTTTTTGTCAATGAATATTTCAACGTGTACGATTATACGCGAATTGTAACTCATAGTGCGACAAAAATAAGCTTTAAGATCAATTGTTACCCTGCAAGCATTCCTTTGCCATTTCATTCGCCGTCTTGTAACCCAGAATCTTTCTGGGATAATTATTCATCCAGTCCTGAATCCAT
>JAZDPD010000137.1:0-3725 GCA_043798045.1 Candidatus Omnitrophota bacterium
ACAAAGTAACAGTTTTTGCTGATCTATGGAGCTCTTTTAAATTTTTCCTGTCGCACTTGTGATTACAATTTTCCGGCAGGAGCCTCGAAGAGCTTAATCAACGATTCAGACCATTGAGAATTTTGCCGTACACATCCTGGGCCAAATCGATCTTGGGCATGAACGCTTTACGTGCCTTGATCGTTAATTTCGTCGTTGTTGAATTAACCGAGATGAGCGTTACCGTCACACGCGCCGCATTGATTTCCGCAATAAGAACCCCTTGGGCAGAGTTTTCCTCAACCACATGCCCCATGATACCCGTGATCTCCTTAGCCGTATCCCACACGTCATCCACCGCGTGCATGGTCGAACCCTCAACGGTATCAGGGCTAATCACATAACCGCCAACCACACCCGCCATCCCTGCCCCAACCCAAAGCGGAATACAGCCACTGCCCCCCAAAACCAAGAATGCCACAAGGATAATCGCTTGAAATCGTTGACGCAACATACAAAACCCCCGATTAATTATTCAATAAAATGATTTTATCACAGCCAAATTTTATATGAAGCAAAAATCAGAATTTCTGATGCCCAAGCAAAGCGCGCACCAGACTAATGCGCCGCACCAGCCAATCAGGATTTTCAGCTTCCAATTCTTTCCAGGAACAGGAACCTGTCGAGACCGCCACGGTCATAACACCGGCCGCACGGCCGCAAGCCACATCAACTGTCATATCGCCGACAAACATCGTCTGCCTTGCCGGCACCCGGGCCTTACGCAACAGGTTCCGCACCATATCAGGATAAGGCTTCGCGCGCTTAACCATATCGCTGCAAACAACGAAATCAAAATAATGTCCAATGCCCGCCACATCCAGAATGATCCTGCAAAACTCCTCCGGACGATTGCTGGCAATAGCCAGCACACAACCTCGCCTCTTCAGAAATGGCAGCAATGTCTTAACACCATCCAGCAGCCGGATCGGCCGCCGCAATCGCTTGTCATGATGCCCGCGAAAAATACTTAACGCTTCCTCAACTTTTTCCTCAGGCACAAACGTTCGCACCAGGCTGCCAACACCCCACCCGACAGAACGTTTAACTTTACGCAACGATTGCTCCGGATGGCCAAGGCGCTTCATCATATGGTTAATACTGTCGGTTATCGCTGGAAACGCATCCACCAGCGTGCCGTCAAGGTCGAAAATAACCAGTCGAATGGGGGAAGGCTTAAGGTGTGTCGAACTCATCAGCATTTTCTGCATTAACAGGCACTTCCCCATTAATGACACCGCCGGAAACAACGATCTTGACAGCTTCCTCAACCGAGATATCCAAACGCCTGACCCGATCCTCGGGAACCATCACCACAAAGCCGGTAAGTGGATTAGGCACATTGGGTATCATCACATTAAGCAGCTTGCAACCAACCTTATCGGACACACGAAAAGATGTTGTACTTGTTAAAAATCCAATAATAAAAAGCCCGGGAGACGGCCACTCCAGCAAAACAACCTGCTGGACTTGCGCTGCCCGTTCACGAAAAAGAAATTGTGCAATTTCTTTAAACGCCGGATAAATGGTGCCCAATAACGGCACTTTCAAAAGCATGCGTTCTGCCGACCGATGAAGTGTCCGGCCAAAATATTGCGTCACCAGGAAACCGCAAAAAAGAATAACGGTCAACAAAATCAAGATACCCAAGCCCCAGAAATAAAAATCATAGTATTCCAGAAGAAAGGGCTTGAGATATTTCCCCAGGATACTTTCAGCAAAATTCATCAGCCAGAAAAATACATAAATGGCCAGGGAAAGGGGCAAAAACACAGCCAGACCGGAAAAGAAATACTTCTTCAGACGACGCAACATCATAAAAACCTTACTGCATGCGCGACCCAATATGCCAAAGCCGCGATAAGCCCAGAACACGGAATCGTGATAACCCATGCCCATACAATACGACCAGCAACACCCCACTTTACAGCACTCATGCGCCGCATGGAACCTACACCAACGATAGAACCTGTAATGGTATGCGTCGTGCTGACAGGTATCCCCAAAGACGAAGCCAAAAACAATGTAATGGCTGCCCCCGACTCCGCGCAAAACCCATCCACCGGCTTTAACTTGGCGATCTTCTGCCCCATTGTTTTTACAATGCGCCATCCACCAAACATAGTCCCGCAGGCAATGGCCATATAACAAAGCAAAATTACCCAAAATGGCACATAAAATTTATCTCCCAAAAGCCCTGCCGAGAAAAGAAGGCTCGCGATAATCCCCATGGTCTTTTGCGCATCATTGCCGCCATGCCCCATGCTGTAAAGCGCAGCCGAGAACAACTGCCCCTTGCGAAATAAATGATCAACATGCTGCGGCCCTGTATTGCGAACCACCCAATAGACAATACCCGCAAAGATAAACCCAAGGAGCAAACCTACCAACGGAGAAATAAAAATAAACGCCACTGTTTTTGTAATCCCGCTCCACACCAATGCACCCGGACCAGCCTTCACCAGGGCCGCACCGATCATGCCGCCAATGAGTGCATGTGAAGAACTTGTGGGAAGCCCAAAATACCAGGTAATGATATTCCAGCCGCACGCACCCACCAGCGCCCCAAAAATAATAGCTTTATCCACAATGGTAATATCAATGATCCCTCTGCCAATCGTGTTGGCCACATGCAGCCCAAAAAAGAAAAAAGCAATGAAATTAAAAAAAGCCGCAAAAAGCACAGCTTGACGTGGACTTAATACGCGCGTCGAAACAACAGTGGCAATAGAATTGGCAGAATCATGAAAGCCGTTCAGAAAATCAAATGAAAGCGCAAGCATGATCAAAAGCAGTATTTCAATTGTCATAAACTTAAGCCTGTTTCAGCAAAATAGTCTCAATCACATGCGCCGCATCTTCGCAAATGTCTAGCACCATTTCCGCATCCTCATAGATTTCCTTCCACTTAATAAGCTCAATCGGATCTTTTTCCGTTTCAAACAAACCCGCCAATGCCGTATCACGCATGGAATCTGAAATATTCTCCAAACGACTAACTTCAATACAGGAATTCATCACAAGCTGATAATTCTTCAAATCGCGCATTTTTGCCACTGCTTCGTTAAGAGCACGTACAGATTCTTCAATAACAAGCGAAAATTCAATCAAACTCTTCCTAACCTCATTGATTTTATATACTTTCATGCGGTTTGAAATTGTGTTAATCATATCAACAACATCATCAAGCGCCTTGGTTAAAGCATGCACATCTTCACGATCAAAAGGCGTTATAAAGCATTTATTCAACTGCGCGATAACAGCATAAGAAGCTTTATCAGCCTTAACCTCTATCTGATTAATCTTCCCCAAAGCATCCGCATCAACCTTTCCCTTAGATACGGCAAGCTTCAACGCATCAGCCGCTTCAAGCAAACAAGCAGACTGCTTCTCAAAAAGATCAAAAAAATTAACTTCAACGGGAAAAAATTTAAGCATCGGAAATTCTCCTTTTGGGATATGCAGATAAAAGCCGCCAAAAATCTTCTTATTAATATACTTAAAGGAAGATGTTCTGTCCAAATCAATCTTTACAAAGTGTCAAAACCGCGAATTGTAACTCATAGTGCGACAAAAATAAGCTTTAAGATCAATTGTTACCCTGCAAGCATTCCTTTGCCATTTCATTCGCCGTCTTGTAACCCAGAATCTTTCTGGGATAATTATTCATCCAGTCCTGAATCCAT
>JAZDPD010000138.1:0-6959 GCA_043798045.1 Candidatus Omnitrophota bacterium
ATGGATTCAGGACTGGATGAATAATTATCCCAGAAAGATTCTGGGTTACAAGACGGCGAATGAAATGGCAAAGGAATGCTTGCAGGGTAACAATTGATCTTAAAGCTTATTTTTGTCGCACTATGAGTTACAATTCGCGGATATTTCGGGGGCTGATATTTCAGCTTGACGAAAAATTGGGTGTGGGATATACTATCGGCTTCTATGCGAAAAAAGGCTTTTTTCGTCATGGCTGGCGAACATTTTATCGACGGTAACGGTCGTTGGTGGCTTTATGAAAGAATTGCGAACGATCATTCTTGCGGCCGGTAAGGGTACGCGTTTTAAATCTGAAACGCCCAAGGTGTTGCACCTTTTGGCTGGCAGGCCGGTGCTGCATTATGTCCTTGATGTGGCAGAAGCTGTTGGTTCTTTGAGAACATATGTTGTGGTTGGTCACCGGGCTGATCTGGTTGGAGAAGCTGTGGCAGGACGTGCTGCAGTAATTGTTCAGCCGGAGCAGTTGGGTACGGCGCATGCGGTGCGTTGTTGTGCAGCGCAGTTTAAGGATGTTGATGGTGATGTGCTTGTCATGTGCGGGGATACACCGCTTCTGGACAGGGCTGTTATCCGAAAACTACTGGCACGTCACCGCAAGGGTGCGCATGTGTGCACTGTATTGACAGCGGTTCTTGGTGATGCTTGCGGTTATGGGCGCATTATCCGTGACGCACAAGGGAATTTCACGGCGATCCGCGAACAGAAGGATTGTTCTGTTGAAGAATCCAGGCTGCGCGAGATTAATACCGGTGTATACTGTTTTAATGTCAGGGCGCTTTTTGCTTCGATCCAGGACATCAAGCGCAATGAAAAGAAAAAAGAATTTTATCTGACGGATGCCATTGAATTGTTTCTTGCACGCGGTGCCAAAGTCGGGGCTTATGTGACAGAGGACGGGACGGCTAATCTTGGGCTTAATACCCGGGCGGATTTGGCGCTGGCGGAGAAAATAAAGCGTGAGAAGATTTTAGCACGGTTGATGGATCAGGGGGTGACGATTGTTGATCCGGCGACTACATATATAGAGGATGGCGTTGTCATCGGTCAGGATTCGATTATTTATCCGTGTACGTATATTCATTCAGGCGTCAGGATCGGACGAAATTGTTCGGTGGGGCCTTTTGCGCGGTTGCGCGAGGGGACAAGCCTGGGAAATGATGTGACACTTGGCAATTTCGGCGAGGTTTCGCGATCTGTTTTGGCCGATGGTGTTACAATGAAGCACTTTGGTTTTCTGGGTGACGCGCGTGTTGGTGCGGATGCGAATATTGGTGCGGGTGCGGTGACAGCGAATTATGATGGGAAAAATAAAAACAAAACGATGATTGGCCGCAAGGCTTTTATCGGTTGTGATGCGATTCTGGTAGCGCCTGTGACGGTTGGCGACGGTGCGGTGGCTGGCGCGGGCAGTGTGGTGACGCGTAAGGGTATTCCGGCTGGCATGATCGGGGTGGGTATTCCGGCAAGAGTGATAAAAAAGGTGCGTATAGATGAGTGAGATTTGTGTCATTTCGGGCAATGCGAATAAAGAGCTGGCGGAGAAGATCTGTGCCTGCCTTGACATTTCTTTTGCCGAGGTTCTTTGCGGGCGTTTCAGTGAGGGCGAGATCCGCGTTCAGATCCTGGCGAATGTGCGTGGCAAGGATGTTTTTATCCTTCAGCCGACATGTCCGCCGACCAATGATAACTTGATGGAGCTTTTGATTCTGATTGATGCGGCCAAACGCGCATCGGCCAAGCGCATTACGGCTGTTATTCCTTTTTATGGTTACGCACGTCAGGATCGTAAAGACCAGCCGCGCGTGCCGATCACGGCCAAGCTGGTGGCCAATTTGATTACGGCAGCCGGTGTTGATCGCGTGCTTTGCATGGATTTGCACGCCAGTCAGATACAGGGTTTCTTTGATATCCCTGTTGACCACCTGTATGCTATCAATACATTGTGCGAATATTTTGAACAGTTGAATTTGAAGAATGTTGTTGTTGTATCTCCTGATGTGGGTGGCATCCGCATGGCCCGCGCGTATTCCAAGCGCTTGAATGCGGGTCTGGCCATCATTGACAAGCGGCGTAATTCGCCGGAGGAGACCGAAGTCATGAACATCCTGGGCAAGGTCAAGGGCAAGACGGCCATTCTGGTTGATGATATGGTTGCAACGGGGGGGTCCTTGATCGAGGCCATTGCCGCTCTGAAAGAAGTCGGGGTGGATCATGTTTACGCAGCGGTGAGCCATGGTGTTTTGTCCGGACCGGCGATCGAGCGTTTCAAGAATTGCAAAGACCTTGAGGAGCTTGTTATCACGGACAGTATTCCTTTGACAAAATCGAAACATGTAGCGAAGATTAAGCAGTTGACCGTCGCGCCGCTTTTGGCTGAGGCGATCAAACGTATTCATAATGAACAGTCCATCAGTTGTCTGTTCGAAGTTAACCGTTAATGAAGGTGGTTTAGTATTATGGAACAGATCGAATTGACCCTTGAAACAAGAACAGTTAAAGGCGGCGGGGCCATCGCACGCATGCGTAAGAGCGGTGTGATCCCGGCTGTTATTTATGGCGAAGGTGAAACACCTGTGAGTGTTCAGCTCTTCCGGAAGGATTTTGAGCGCATTGAACGCCATCACGAAACAACAAGTGCCATTTATCATCTTTCCATCATGGATGGCGGCAAGAAGCAGAAGGATGTTACGGCTCTTTTGAAGGAGACGCAGCATAATCCGGTCAGTGATCTTGTTTCGCATTTGGATTTTATGCGGATTTCCATGGATAAAGAGATCACGATTAAGGTTCCGATCATACTTAAAGGCGAGGCTTTGGGTCTTAAAAAAGAAGGTTCAACGCTTGAGCACATGCTTCGCGAGCTTGAGATCATCTGTTTGCCGAAGAATATTCCGGCGCACCTTGAGGTGGATGTGACGAGTGTTGATACGCATGTGTCGATTCACGTTAATGACCTCAATCTTCCTGAAGGTGTTCGCACGAAAATGGATCCGGGTGCTACAATTGTGGCCCTTGTATTCTCTGATCGCGAAGTGGAAGCTGCGGCTTCGGCGGATGTGGCGGCCAAGCCTGATCTTGAAGTCATCAAGGAAAAGCCGAAGGATGCTGCGGCAGGTGCTGCTCCGGCAGCGGGTGCTAAGGCGGCCGCTAAGCCTGAGGCCAAGAAGTAACGTTTTTATTTTGCGTTCTTCAGACGTTGCATGACGGGGGTCTGTCAGGTATGTGGTCGTGATGTGTTGTATCGTTTGATCATTGGTCAAGTAAGGCTGGTTCACAATTAGGGTTTGTAATAGAAGCGGTGGTCAGACGTTTTGGCAACAGCAAAACTCATCGTTGGCCTGGGGAATCCCGGGCGTGAATATGAAAAGACGCGCCATAATGCCGGCTTCATGGTTGTCAGGAAGCTGGCAGCAGGGTTGGGCGTGGAATTTAAAAAATGCAGGCATGCCCCGGCTTTTACGGCTGAAGTGAGAGCAGGTGGGGAGCGGATCATCCTGGCGCTGCCGACAACGTTCATGAATAATTCAGGGGTTGCGGTTGGGAATATTGTTTTGTATGATCAGCTGGCCACAGGGGATGTTCTTGTTGTTTGTGATGACCTGAGGATTGATCCGGGGCAACTTAGGTTGAGGTTGGGAGGGTCGGACGGCGGGCATAATGGATTGAAATCCGTCAGCGCTGTCCTTGGGACAGGGCAATATGCCCGGCTCAAGGTTGGAATTGGTGCTCCATCGTCAGTCGACAGACAGGTTGATTTTGTGCTGGGAGCTTTCAGCATGCAGGAAGTGAAAATACTCGAAGGTGTTTTGGAAAGCGCGTGTGATTGTTGCCGCTTATGGCTGGCCGGCGATACGCCTAAAGCCATGACACTGTATAACAAAAGGAAGGATAATGAATAAGTACGAATTGGTTTACCTGGTGGATGCACGTTTATCCGACGCAGAAAAGGGAGAGGTTGCGAAGCTTTTAGCTGAGACGATCATGAAGTTCGGCGGCAAGGTCCTGAATTCTGCTGTTTGGTTTGAGCGTCAGCGTATGTCGTTTCCGATCAAGAAGGCATGGGAGGCAACTTATTATCTTCTGAATATCGAGGGTGATGTCGCTGAAATGGCCAAATTGCGTCGTGATATGCAGATCAATGAGCGTATACTGCGCTTTTTGATCATTAAGACAGAAACGCCCAAGGCGCCCAAGGCTTCAAAAGCCAAGTAATAGCGTGATTGACGAAGGAGAAGATAATGGCGAGTTTAAATAAAGTATTACTGATCGGTAATCTGACAAAAGATCCCGAGTTGCGTTATACGCCAAACGGTACGGCTGTGGCGAATTTACGCGTGGCGGTCAATCGGAAATTCAAGGATCGTACCGGAGAGCTTAAGGAAGATACGTGTTTTGTGACCGTGACGGCCTGGGATAAACAGGCGGAAGCGTGCAATCAGTATTTGCAAAAAGGTCGTCCGATTTTTGTGGAGGGCATCCTGCAGTCTCGCTCATGGGATACGCCTGACGGCCAGAAGCGCAGCACGATCGATGTGCGGGCCGAACGTATCCAGTTTTTGGGTGGTGCGGGCCAGGGCAAGGGCGGCAATGGTGAAGGTGCGGTAGCGCAAGGGGATGATTCCTCTGATGCTGTCCGTCCTGAAGACATTGCCTGGGAAGAGTAAGTTTTAGAAAAAGGGCATTAATGCCGCAAGGGCGCCTCGCGTGGTTGCCCGTCGTTCAAGGAGGATACATTGGAAAGGTTAGTTAAGAAAGTCGACAAGAAGAATAAAAAGCCCCGCAAGATCAGCCGTACGCCGCGGTTTCTGGTCGAGCTGCCGGAGGTTATTGATTACAAGGATATCGCCACGCTCAAGAAGCTTTTGAGCGAGCGCGGGAAGATCCTCTCCCGTCGTTTCACAGGTGTTAACGCCAAGAATCAGCGTTTACTGTGTGAAGCGATCAAACGGGCAAGGTTCTTGGGGCTTGTGTCAGTTGGTTCTGCAAAAAGGAAGTAAACGATGGAAGTTATTTTGTGTCAGGATGTGGCCAGTCTCGGGAAGGCTGGAGAGGTTGTTAAGGTCAAGGACGGGTATGCACGTAATTATCTGATCCCGCGCCAGGTCGCTTTATCGGCGACGAAAGAGAATTTGAAGAATATTGCCAAGGTTAAGGCCAAGATGGCGGTTGTGGATGAAGCCAAGCGCCAGGAGGCGTTGGGTGTGGCTGAGAAACTGGCCAAAGTATCGTGCACAATTACGGTGGAAGTGAACGATCAGGAAAAACTTTATGGTGCTGTTTCCGAGGCTGATATTTTGCGTGCCCTTGAGCAGGAAGGCTTTAAGTTCGAGCGTCATGATCTTGCGCTGGAAAAACCTGTCGAAGAGCTTGGCATTTTTGATGTCGGTGTGAGATTGCATCCGGATGTGATGGGTAAATTCCGGTTATGGGTCACGAAGAAATAAGAATACCGCCGCAAAGTCAGGCGGCCGAGCGCGCCGTCCTTGGGGCCATGCTATTGGAAGAAGAAGCTATCGGGGCTGTTATCGAAAGCCTCGATAGCTCTTTTTTCTATGATGCCAGCCATCAGAAGATATACGAGGGCATGATAAAGCTTTATGCGGATCGAAAGAATGTGGATATCATCACCCTTTCCGACCGTTTGAAAAGCGACGGCGTCCTGGAGGCGGTGGGTGGTTCGGCATACCTGGCAGAGCTCGCGGATTGCGTGCCTACGGCGGCCAATGTTTTGCATCACGCCGAGATTGTTAAAGAAAAGGGCTTGAAGCGCAAGCTTATCAAGAGCGCCACCGAGATCGTTGCCCGGAGTTATGATGAAGGGGCCGAGGCTAAGGTGCTCGTGGATGATGCCGAGCGCATGATCTTTGAGATTGCGCATGCGCGCGAGAAACAGCAGGCGTATGCGGTTAAGGATATTGTTAAGGAAACCATCAAGATCATTGATTCGCTGTATCACCGTAAAGAAACAGTTACCGGTGTGCCGACAGGTTTCTATGCGTTTGACAAATTGACTTCAGGCTTGCAGCGTTCGGATTTGATTGTGGTTGCGGCGAGGCCATCGATGGGAAAAAGTGCCTTTGCTGCGTCAATTGCGGAATATGCATCGCTTGAAAAGGGGATCGGGGCGGCCTTTTTCAGTCTTGAAATGTCTAAAGAGCAGGTGGTCATGCGCATGCTTTGTAGCCAGGCCAGGGTTGATGCTTCCAAGGTGCGTACGGGCATGCTGGCTTCGTCTGACTGGCCGTTGCTTACGCGTGCCGCGGCCAAGCTTTCCAGTGCCCCGTTTTTCATTGATGACACTCCGGCCATATCACCGTTGGAGCTGCGCGCCAAGGCACGCCGGCTTAAAGCGGCGCACGATATTGGACTGGTGGTCGTTGATTATTTGCAGCTGATGCGTGCTTCAGTCAAGTCTGAAAACCGTCAACAGGAGATTTCCGAAATTTCACGGTCCCTCAAAGCCCTGGCTCGCGAGTTGCGCGTGCCTGTTATTGCCATCAGCCAGCTTTCACGTGCGGTGGAAAGCCGTCAGGATCATCGGCCCATGCTTTCGGATTTGCGTGAATCAGGTGCCATTGAGCAGGATGCGGACGTGGTGGTCCTTTTGGTGCGTGAGGAATATTATGATGCCAAGCCGGAGAATATCGGTCTTGCGGATATCATCATTGCCAAGCAGCGTAACGGGCCAACGGACACTGTTAAGTTGAGATTTTCCAAGCAGTTTGTTCGCTTTGATAATCTGGATTTGGTTCACGCGCAAGAGTGATTTTTGAAAATCCCAGAAAATTGTAATCACAAGTGCGACAGGAAAAATTTAAAAGAGCTCCATAGATCTGAAAAATAACTGTTACTTTGTAAGTTGCGAACAAGCAAAGAACAGGAGACCTATGGAGCAGAGAAATTGTAACACTAAGCGCAAG
>JAZDPD010000139.1:0-4704 GCA_043798045.1 Candidatus Omnitrophota bacterium
ATGGATTCAGGACTGGATGAATAATTATCCCAGAAAGATTCTGGGTTACAAGACGGCGAATGAAATGGCAAAGGAATGCTTGCAGGGTAACAATTGATCTTAAAGCTTATTTTTGTCGCACTATGAGTTACAATTCGCGCCTGTTTCATAACCATTACTTTTTACTTTAAGATCAATCCCTGCCGGATTAAAATCAATACCACCCTTATTCTCTATCCCGTTCATCGCACGGTCAGCTTTCTTAATTCGCACTTCAAACGTCACCGGATCCCAGGAAGACAAGTTTAACTCATACCCTCCCAAATCCATTCCCGACAATGCAAATGCTGTTGAAAGCCCCAAACCTTCATGAGATTCCTTTATACCCAAACGATTACTGAGCACAAATATCCCCAGCCAATCTTCATTTTTTAATGCCCCTAATTCCTCTTGCGTCATCTCCCGTGCATCTTCAATTTCTGCTAAAATATTTGTAAAACTGATTTTTCCTTCCCATCCTGCACGAACACTCTCACTCAGATGAGAAGCAACTCCTCTCTGATATCTGGCCACATACATCAGACCGGAATAATTAGCCTTCATGATCTTCAACGTTCCTGCTTTAACCCGTTCAATGGCAACATCTTTCAACGCTTTGATATCAATTAACCCCTTATCATTGCGAACACGCACGACCAAGGTATCCCCTTCATCACGAACATCAAGTCCATAGTTTTTACTTTTTGCCGCTTCACGTGCATTACTTCTAAGCTCTTGAATAACATATGACAATAAGTCAGGATCACCTTGAAGCACGACACCGGCAAAAGGACCCGAATACGCCTCAACAATTATCCTTTCGTCAAAACTCACACGACGTTTCTCAGACAACACATCTTTTAACTCAAACTTGTTCCAAACCGGAGGTCCCTTGATGTCTTCAAGAAACTTGAAACGTTTTGCATCCCGCAGCACACTTACAGCATCCAATCCTACTTGAACAACACTCAACCTGGAATCATCGTTTGGCAAGGCAGCCAAATCAGTAGTTTTAAATACGGACCCCATAGCCAAATCGGTTCCACCGGAAAAATATTGACGAGGAATCAATGGCTGGGGAGATTCATGAATGCCCCCAACAGATTCATCATTGATATAATTAAACACACCTTTTCTGAACGCCTCGACATATTGCTGCCATATTTTTTCTTTTTCACCCTTATCAGCAATGTCGACGCCAACAATCTTTTGATGATCAACATAAGCACGTAGCGGCGACTCATGAATCGCCCCTGCCATTTTACGTTTATACCAAGTGGCCAAAATAAGAGAATTATAAACCTGACGCAACTGGGCAAAGTTTTCGCCCTCGTTGACTTCTTTTTCGAGGATGGGGATGATGATTTCCTGCATCAACTGTTTCACAAGCAGGGAATCCCGGCTTGTCTTAAAAATATCTTCTGTGGAAGCCGGGATTTCACGGAGGATGTTTTTGGTCAATTCTCCTGACGAATCTTTATGTAGAGACGTTGCGCGCAACGTCTCTACACGCGCAAGGTAATCCGATTCCAACATCACCTTCAAATGCGCCCGGGTTACATAGGCGGCATTGCCATGTTCGTACACCTCGGCTTTTTCTGGCACAATCCATACTTTATTGAACGTATCAACCGGAATATCGGTGGTGCCGTACTTATCCTGCATGGCGGCATAAACCTTGGTCCAGAACCGTTTACCCACGTCACCTTCAGGAAAAATGACGGATGCGGTTACCTGTTTTAAAATATAATCCTGCGCCAACAGGTCACGCCCCATTTCTGTCTGACCAAAAAATTCCGGCACGATGCGGTCTTTTTCATAAGGCGAAAGGTTGACCCACAAATCTTTTTCAGGAACGGTTAATGCAGCGAGAAAATATTTGATTAATCGATTTGATTCGTCATGTAGGGGCGACACTTGTGGTCGCCCTTTATCTAGGGCGGGCACAAGGCCCGCCCCTACGCCACGATCCAAAATGAAATCAAAACGAAAAGGATCATTTGCATAAACTTTGATCCCTTTAAGTAGCGGCGGAGAAAACAATACACTCAACGGCACCATCTGCCCGGGTTGCGGCAAAAGCATTTGAGCTGACACAGGCAAAGCCCCGCCTGTTGATAAGAATGTTATTGATATGAATATAGATATAATCTTTCTAAACATACTTAACTATACAATATTACTTATATGCAAAACAAGGCACGTCATTGGAAGGCTGGAAACAATACGATTAATTGTTACCTGGATGGTTATAACGTCTCGATAACCCAATCACAATTAGGGCACTTGATGGCAGCCTTGCCCGGAACAGGCTTGGCATCTTCCACATGAAACCATATGCCACAATGCGGGCAATCATGGCCATTGATCAAGCCATCTGAATTCTGTTGATCACTATCACCAGATGCATCATCGGGATCAACATTTTCCATACTATCTTTCCGGCCTGACATAAACATACACCACCTCTTTCATCTTACCCCGTACAGGATACTGTACAATGCCCTGGATTTGAAACCCCTGATTTTCTAGAAACCCTACTTTGGCTGGCCTCATGGGATAAATCCAGTCCGGCTGCTCGCGCCAATCCCAGGCATCAACCTCAAGGATCACCTGTTCCCCTGCCTTAGCCAGATATGAGAGAAAATCTTCACGCTTCATCGGGATATGCCGCACACGATCTGCGTCCACACCACTGACAGCATAACGTACCTGACGTGGCGACCCAGCCAGGATCAGCCCTTTTCCATTTTCCACTTGTTCAATAATGTGCCCTGCCTCCACAAAACCTGTATAACTGTTCTCCAAATGCGCCCAGTCTTTACGGGTCAGGAATGCCATGGTCATTAAAACAGATGCCATCAAAATAACGGCCTTCAACGCCAGCTTAAAAAGCCTGCCACGAAAAACAAACCGTACGCTTTCTTTAACACCCACAGCAAAAATAATGCCCCAAAACGGGATCATCGGCAATAAATACCTGTTATCTTTCTCCGCAACACATGACATCAAAAGCAATCCCGAGAAAGCCATCACATACATCAAAACCCTTTCCCGCGGCGCCAACCGCCATAACCAGCCAATGCCCGCCACCCATAACACTAAATGCCATTTCCCGCCGACCAAGACCGGTAATTCATGAAAATACGTCCACCAGGGCAGCGGATGAAATGTTGCAATACCGCCTTGCCCATGGATATAAAAAACTTTAAAAATCAAATACGGCATCAACGGAATAACAACCCAGGCCATGATCTGTCCCAAGTCTTTCCATCGTGCCATTAATCGTGACTGAAAAGCAAACGCATAATAACCTGCCAAAACAGGCATCACCCAGAAAATGCCATACCACTTGCAAACAGACACGCCTAATGCCGCAAGAATGACAGCCACATGCCTTGAGCCCGAATCCTTTAAAAGCGCCCATGCCAGTATCAAATACACCAGCGTGAACAAGCCGTCGCTATGGATCATATCCGCTTGCTGGTAATAAACAACGTTAGTGGCCAGGAAGATCGCCGCCAAAAGCCCCACCGCCTTGCCGCCAACGCGTCGTCCTAATGCATAGGTCAACCCAAGACCGGCTACATTGATCAACACCGTTATGAACCGAAAACCTGCCAATCCCGGAGCGAAAAACCCGCCGGCAGATAATACCAGCGGAAAAAACGGCAAATGATCGCCATATGCCGTCAATGAAAAAAGCGACAAGGGATCTTTCAGAAACTCCCGGGCAATAAACGCATAAAGCGCCTCATCCGGCCATAAGCGCTGAACCAGAATATGCGGCAGCCTTAACGACAACGACACAAGCATTACAGCCGCAATAACCATCCACCCGGCATGCGCCCTGATTTTCAAAAAAACCTTATCCAGCAATCTTTTTCTCCCCTTGATGACCCAACAACATCACCATATTCAACCCCCCCAAAAACATCATCGTCACACCAACCCCCCATATCGGGACCAGAAAAACACCGACCATCAATGCCCCAAGTGCAGCCCCCAGCAAATCCGCCGCATAAACATAACCCGCACACTCCAAAGGCACACACGCCACATACACCCCAAATAGAATGCCTCCTGCCACACCTGCCAGGACCGGCACGATCAATAACCCCCCGGGCCACCACAGCCAGCAAGCAGCAATAACAAAGGCTAACATGATTTGAAGGCAAACCCCTGTCAACATGGCTTTATTTCCCAGCACTTCCTTACCCCATCGCGTTCCCATGAACGCACCCAGCATAAATCCGGCAGACAACACACCCACCAGCGCATACCCATGGCCCAAAAATGCCTGAACACCAAAGATCACGGTCACCTGAAATGCCATTTGTGTAAACCCCGCCATCCCCATACTCCATAAAGATGCCGCCATGATTTTACGCTGGCCATACACCATCCCTCCCAGCAGCAATACCAGCGCCCACAACCATCCACCCCATTTCATAAAACCGTCCATCCACTCCGTCCATAAACTTCCCGTACGTGTTGATTGAAATGACAAAGCCCTCACCGCAACAATAGGCTTATCATCCGTTGATATATCCTTGGAGGAATCCAGCCATCCGGCCACATCGCGCACACGTGCCGGAGCCATCCTGTCCTTGAGATAATACCCGCGCATATACTGTGTTTTAATATGCCGCTGATCAAGCCGGGACAAAAGTATGTCTGTGGTCA
>JAZDPD010000140.1:0-2082 GCA_043798045.1 Candidatus Omnitrophota bacterium
TCGCAGCAAACTCCCTGACATCAGCAGGATGTTCCGGCTCCTGCTCCCAAAGCATGGGAACAGCTATATCCGGCTTATTACCGGTCATTTCCATCTGATAAAGGATCTTTAACGCACATTCTCTCGCAACGCTTCTTTTACGCATGGCACGATCCTGATTTAGATTTCATTCAATGTTTTAACCATCTCCAGCGCAACCCGGGCTGCTGAAGCGCCTTTGTTATCCTGGTCGCCTGCTTTCGCACGTGACTGGCAAAGCTTGATCGTATCCGCTGCCAGTACTTCAAAAATCACGGGCTTTTCTGTTTGAAGCGATACCTGCATCATCCCGCGCACCGTTTCAATCGCCACCAGTTCATAATGAAATGTTTCTCCACGAATGACAGCCCCCAGGCCAATGACCGCCAGGATATGCTTCTTTTGAGCAAGCTTAAGTGCTGTTACAGGAATCTCAAAAGCCCCAGGCACATGAACCACCTGAACTTCACATTCACAAACACCCTGACGGGAAAACTCATTCAAACACGCATTCAACAAATTATCCGTAATGGCCGTATTAAAACGCGCCACAACCACCGCAAAACGCGGTTTCGCCGGACAAGAAGCGTGCGTCTTTTTCTTCATCTTACAACCAATGGCCCATTTTATTCTTTTTCGCATCCAGGTACTTCTTGTTTTTCTCATTATGCGGAATCTGCAGCGGCACACGTTCCACAACACTCAAACCGTACCCTTCGAGCCCGACAATCTTGCGCGGATTATTCGTCAACAAACGTATCTGTTTCAATCCAAGGTCAACAAGGATCTGAGCGCCGATACCATAATCACGTAAATCAGCCGCAAAACCCAGCGCTTCATTGGCCTCGACCGTATCCATCCCCTTATCCTGAAGATCATACGCTTTCAATTTATTCACAAGCCCGATGCCCCGGCCTTCCTGGCGCATGTACAAAAGAACACCGCAGCCCTCTTTGGCCAGCCGCTTCAAAGATTCTTCCAACTGATGATTGCAATCACAACGCAAGCTACCAAATACATCCCCTGTCAAACATTCAGACTGAACCCGCACCAGGGCCGGCGTAACGCCGTCCACCTTGCCCTTGACGATAGCCACATGCTGAAAATCATCAATGCTGGAAGAATACACCATCATCCGGAAATCCCCGTATTTTGTCGGAAGATCGACATCCGCCAAACACTTGATAAATTTCTCATGTTTGCGGCGATATTCAATCAAACTGTCAATCGTGCAAATCTTGATACCATGCTTCTTGGAAAACTCAATAAGATCATTGGTGCGCGCCATGGTACCATCTTCATTCATGATCTCACAAATAACGCCCGCTGGATAAAGTCCGGCCATGCGTGTCAAATCAACCGATGCTTCCGTATGCCCTGCACGCACCAGAACCCCTCCCTTTTTCGCCCGCAGCGGAAAAAGATGACCCGGGGTTATAAAATCTTTGGGTGTTGACTTCTTCTCGATCAGAAGCTTAATCGTATACGAACGGTCCGCCGCAGAGATGCCGGTTGTAACCCCATGCGCGGCATCCACTGTAATCGCCCAGCCTGTATTACAGGGCTGATGCAAATCATTGGTCGCATCCTTCATCGGAAAAAGGCCCAATGTATCCAAACGTGCCGCTTCCATGGGAACACAAATCAGCCCCCGGGCATTCCTGGCCATAAAATTGATGATATCGGGAGTCACAAACTCTGCTGCCACCAGCACATCACCTTCATTTTCACGGCCTTCGTCATCCATAACAACAACCATATGGCCCTGGCGAAGCTCTTCGAGAATCTCGGGAATCGAGTGGAACATAACAAAAGCTTCCTTTAAATTGATGTTGAAAGAAAATACGCATCCGAGTTTTGATGAAGGAGAATATTATTCTTTTTATAAAGCCTTGTCAAGGCGTTTATCCGCCCCTAAAATAGCTCGCGAATTGTAACTCATAGTGCGACAAAAATAAGCTTTAAGATCAATTGTTACCCTGCAAGCATTCCTTTGCCATTTCATTCGCCGTCTTGTAACCCAGAATCTTTCTGGGATAATTATTCATCCAGTCCTGAATCCAT